>NZ_JBFARL010000141.1:0-22001 GCF_040674655.1 Actinomadura sp. NPDC049753
GAGCTCTGGCTGGACCCCTTGGCGTCGATGTCGCCGATGTCGCCGACCAGCTCCTTCAGGCCCTCCTCACCGGTGTCGCCGGCGAGGAGCAGGTCGGTCGCGGTGGGGCGGTCCGCCGGGTCCTCCGCCAGCGCCCACCGGACGAGCGGGACCAGCGCGTCCGGCAGGCCGGACAGGTCGGCGTCCCCGGCGGCGGTGCGCAGCGTCGCGGGGTCGCCGCCGATCGGCATCTGCCCCGTCCCGGCGTGGGCGATGAGGCAGCCCCAGGCGAAGATGTCGGCCGCCTGGGACGAGGCGCCTCCCACGAGCACCTCCGGGGCGATCCACCCCGGGGTGCCGAACACCTGGCCGGTCGTGTCGGCCTCGTCCGGCGCGTCCTGGCTGCCCGCGATGCCGAAGTCGATGACGCGGCAGCCCGACAGGGTGAGCATCACGTTGGCGGGCTTGAGGTCGCGGTGCACGAGCCCCGCCGCGTGGATCGCGGCGAGCGCCGAGGCGACGCCCACGGCGACGCCGTGCAGGTCGGCGGGCGGCAGCGGACCGCCGGAGGTGAGCCTGTCGTGCAGGGACACGCCTCCGACGTAGTCGGTGACGAGGTAGGGCAGGCCGTCCTGCTCGCCCTGCGCGAGGACGCGCGCGGTGCAGAACGAGGCGACCCGGCTCGCGAGGTGCGCCTCGTCGCGGAAGCGCCGCCGGTAGGACGGGTCCTCGGCGAGGTGCGGATGGATCGTCTTGACCGCGACGCGCCCGCCCGACACCGGGTCGGCTCCGAGGAAGACCGTCCCCATGCCGCCGGATCCCAGCCTGCCCAGCAGTCGGTGACCGCCGACCTCTCGGGGGTCGGCGGGTTCGAGTGGCCTGAAGTCAGTGTCCATGCGGTGCTCCAGCACCCCCCTTCCGTCTCTCCCGCCCACCCATCCCCTATCGGCGGCGAATTATGGCGGGTTTTTCCGAAGAAGGGCGGAAACGTGATCGTCACGTCGATGTAGCACCCCGTGCATCGGGGGCGTGCACAGTGAGGGAAGCGGTGCCCGTGCGGGCGGCTCCCCAGGGGTGGGAGGCGCCGCCCGCACGGGCGCCGGTCCGGTATGTGGCGATGTTTCGCAGGGCAACGGCCCGGTAAGAACCGTCCTGCGCCCTCCCCCCGGCGCGTCGACGCGGCGCGGCACCGGCCGCCGCTCGCGAGCCGGAAGGGGGAGGGGCGCCGGGTGCGGATACTCGGGGACCTGCTGTCGCCGGCGTCCTGGTCGGTGCGGACCCGCGTGACCGCGGCCGCGACGCTCATCGTCGCGCTGCTGCTCGTCGGCGGCGTCACGCTCTTCTACCAGGCCCTCCGCGGCACCGTCTACCGGGGGCTGCACGACCGCGGCACCCTGGTCGTCTCCGACCTCTCCACGCTCGTGCGCGAGACCGACCTGCGGGGGACGATCCGCGTCGATGACCCCGGCTTCCCGCTGCTCCAGGTCCAGGACGGCGAGGGCAGCGTGCTCGCGGCCAGCGACACGCTGCACGGCCGCGGCCCCATGAGGGTTCCGGTCTCACCGGTGGCGGGCCGCCCCGAGTACCACACCGTGCGGTTCCAAGGGCTCGCCGATTTCTACTTCGTCACCGAGCGGGTCGACACCCGCTTCGGCACCCGCACGGTCTACGCCGGCGCCCCCATCACGACGGTCACCCGCTCCGGGCAGGTCTTCGTCGCCCTGCTCGTCGTGACGGTGCTGGTCGCGACGACCGTGGTGGGCTGGATCGTGTCGCTGGCGGTGCGGCGGGCGCTGCGGCCGGTCCGGGTGATGAGCGCCGAGATGACGGAGATCACCGGCGGCGCCGACCGCCGGGTGACCGTGCCGGAGCCCAACGACGAGGTGTCGGAGCTGGCCGAGTCGGTGAACGTGATGCTGAACCGGCTGGAGGACGTCCTCACGCGGCAGCGCGCGTTCGTCGCGGACGTCTCGCACGAGCTGCGCAGCCCGCTGACGGGCCTGCGCACCCAGCTGGAGGTGGCGCTGGAGCAGCCGGAGGACGAGGACTGGCCGGCGGTCGCCCGGGCGGCCCTCGCCGACGCCGACCGGCTGCAGGAGATCGTCGGCGACCTGCTCATCCTGGCGAAGCTGGGCGCGGGCGTGCACGTCGCGCGGGAGCGGATCGACCTCGGCGAGCTGGTCCGGGCGGAGGTGAGCCGGCGGCCCCGCCGGGTCCCGGTCGAGGTCGCGGCGGACGAGGGCGTCACGGCCCGGGTCACCGAGGCCCAGCTCGTCCGGCTGCTGACGAACCTGCTGGACAACGCCGAGCGGCACGCGGAGTCGCGGATCTGGGTGAGCGTGACCGTGGACGGGCCGGAGGCGGTGCTGGAGGTCCGCGACGACGGCTCGGGGATCGCGCCGGAGGACCGCGAGCGGATCTTCTGGCGGTTCCACCGGCTCGCCGAGGGCCGCGAGCTGGACCGCGGCGGCACCGGTCTCGGGCTGACGATCTCCCGCGACATCGCCCGCGCGCACGGCGGCACGCTCGTGGCCGCCGACAGCGACCAGGGCGCCCGGTTCGTCCTGCGCATCCCCCGCGAGGAGGTCTAGGGCGGCGCGAGGGGCGGTCGCCGGTCGCCGTGCCGGGTCGCCCGCTCGAACGCGTGGCCGATCCGAAGGACGGCCAGGTCCGCGTGGTGGGGGCCGACGATCTGCAGGCCCACCGGCAGCCCGTCGGAGGTGAATCCGGCGGGCACCGACAGCGCGGGGCACCCGGTCGCCGAGATGAGGAAGCACGACCGCATCCACTCCAGGTAGTCGCGCATCGGCCGCCCGGCGACCTCGTCCGGGTACTCGGCGCCGGCGTCGAAGGGCGGGACCTGGCTGACCGGCAGCAGCAGCGCGTCGTAGCGCTCGAAGAACTCCCGGACGCGGTGGAACAGCGCCGTGTGGAGCGTCTCGGCGCGGCCGAGGTCGGCGCCGGTGAGGGAGCGCCCGGCGTCGATGTTCTCGGCGAGGGAGGGCTTGAAGTCGGCGCGGCGCTCGTCCAGCAGGGGGCGCAGGGTGATGTCCCAGTGCCAGGCGCGCAGGGTGCGGAAGACCTCGTCGGCGCCGGTCAGGTCGGGGGAGGCCTCCTCGACCGCGCAGCCGAGCTCCTCGAACACCTTGGCGGCGGGGGCGAGGACGCCGGTGACGGCCGGGTCGACGGGGATCGTCCCGCCGAGGTCGGGGGACCAGGCGAGGCGCAGCCCGGCGAGGTCGCGGTCCAGCGGCGCGGCGAAGGCCGTCCCGGGCGTCTCCAGCGCGATCGGGCTGCGCGGGTCGGGGCCGGCGAGCACCGACAGCAGCAGCGCGACGTCGGCGACGTTCCGGGCCATCGGCCCCTGCACGCCCAGCGTCGACCAGCCCGCGAGGACCGGCCAGGACGGCACCCGGCCCGGCGACGGGCGCAGCCCGACGACGTTGCAGAACGAGGCGGGGTTGCGCAGCGAGCCGCCCATGTCGCCGCCGTCGGCGAGCGGCTGCATGCCGCACGCCAGCGCGGCCGCGGCGCCGCCGCTGCTGCCGCCCGCCGACCGGGAGAGGTCGTAGGGGTTGCGGGTCAGGCCGAACACCGGGTTGAAGGTGTGGGACCCGGCGGCGAACTCGGGCGTGTTCGTCTTGCCGAGGGTGACGGCGCCCGCGGCGCGGATCCGCTCGACGACGAGCTCGTCGCGGTCCGGAACGTGGTCGGCGAAGATCGGCGAACCGGAGGTCGTGCGGATGCCGGCGGTGGCGTGGGTGTCCTTGTGCGCCACGGGCAGGCCGTGCAGGGGGCCCGGCCGCTCCCCGGCGGCCAGCCGCTCGTCGGCTTCGCGCGCCTGCCGTTCCGCCCGCTCGGCGACCAGCGTGACGATGGCGTTGACCTGCGGGTTCGTCCGTTCGATCTGGTCGAGATGCGCCTGCAGGACCTCGCGCGCCGACAGTTCGCGGGCGCGGATCCGGCGCGCCAGGTCGCGGGCGGACGCGAAGCAGATCTCCTCGGACACATGCCCTCCTCGTGCGCGGGGTCCCCACCAGTGTCCACCCCGGGCGCCCGGTGGTCCCAGGGTGAGGACATCATGCAGGAGAGACCGGCGGAAGGGGCTTCGTGACGGATCGTGTCGGGGCGCGCGAGCTGCTGCGCCGCGTGCTGGACGAGGGAGCCCGGACGTCCTGGGACGTTCCGCCCGCCGAGGCGCCGCCCCCCGCCTCCGCGTACGCCGAGGATCTCGCCGCCGCCCGCGAGCGCAGCGGCTGCGACGAGGCCGTGCTGACGGGGGAGGGCCGGCTGCGGGGGCGCCGCGTCGCGTTCGTCGTGTCGGAGTTCCGGTTCCTCGCGGGCTCGATCGGCCTCGCCACCGCCGACCGGATCGTCGCGGCCGTCGAGCGCGCCACCGCCGAGGGCCTGCCGCTGCTCGCCGCGCCGTGCTCCGGCGGCACCCGCATGCAGGAGGGGACGGCCGCGTTCGTGCAGATGGCCCGCATCACCGCCGCCGTGATGGCGCACCGGGCCGCCGGCCTGCCCTACCTGGTCTACCTGAGGCATCCGACGACCGGCGGGGTGTTCGCGTCGTGGGGGTCGCTCGGGCACGTGACGGCCGCCGAGCCCGGCGCGCTGATCGGGTTCCTCGGTCCCCGCGTCTACGAGGGCCTGCACGGGGAGCCGTTCCCGCCGGGGGTGCAGGTCGCCGAGAACCTGGCGGCCAAGGGGCTGCTGGACGCCGTGGTCGCCATCGACGACCTCGCGGGGGTGGCGTCCGCCGCGCTGGACGTCCTGTGCGGGCGGCCGCCCTCGGCGCCCGCGCCCTCGCCTCCGCCCGCGGGCGTTCCCCCGGAGGGGACGGCGTGGAACTCGATCGAGCGGTCGCGCCGCCCGGACCGTCCGGGCGTCCGCGAGCTGCTGCGCTTCGGGGCCGCGGACGTGACGCCCCTGTCGGGCACCGGCCAGGGGGAGGCGGAGCCCGGCCTGCTGCTCGCCCTGGCCCGTTTCGGGGCGGCGCCGTGCGTCCTGGTGGGGCAGGACCGGCGCGGCCAGCGCGGCGGCCACCCGCTCGGCCCGGCCGGGCTGCGCGTCGCGCGGCGCGGGATGCGGCTGGCCGCGGAGCTGGGCCTTCCGCTGGTCACGGTGGTCGACACCCCCGGCGCCGTCCTGTCGGCCGAGGCGGAGGAGGGCGGGCTCGCGGGTGAGATCGCCCGCTGCCTGGCCGACCTGATCACCCTTCCGGCGCCGACGCTCTGCCTGCTGCTGGGCGAGGGCACGGGCGGCGCCGCGCTGGCGCTGCTGCCCGCCGACCGCGTCCTGGTGGCCCGGCACGCCTGGCTGGCGCCGCTGCCGCCCGAGGGCGCCTCGCTGATCGTCCACCGGACCCCGGCGCGGGCCGGCGAGATGGCCGAGGCTCAGGGCGTCCGGTCGGCGGACCTGCTGCGCGGCGGGCTGGCGGACGTGCTCGTCGACGAGCGCCCGGACGCCGCCGACGAGCCGGAGGCATTCTGCCGCCGGGCCGCGGCGGCGGTGGAGCGGGGGCTGTCGGGCCTCGCGCCCACCGGCCCGGCCGCCCGCCGTGCGCGCTACCGTTCTGGATCATGACCGAGACCGTCTCCCGCGCCTACGACGCCATCGCCGACCTCTACGCGGACCTCTTCCGCGACGCGCTCGACGAGCTCCATCTGGACCGGGCGATGATCACCGCGTTCGCGGCGATGGTCCCGGCCGGGCCGGTCGCCGACCTCGGCTGCGGCCCCGGCCGCGGGACGGCGCTGCTGCACGGCCTCGGCCTGGACGCGTTCGGGCTCGACCTGTCGCCCGCCATGATCGCCCGGGCCCGCGCCGACCACCCGCACCTGCGCTTCGACGAGGGCGACATCACGGCGCTCGACCTCCCGGACGGCGGCCTGGCGGGCGTCCTGTCGTGGTACTCGACCATCCACCTGGGGCCGGAGGAGCTCCCGCGCGCCTTCGCCGAGTTCCACCGGGTGCTGGCCCCCGGCGGCCTGCTCCTGGTCGGGTTCCAGTCGACCGACGAGGACGAGGCGGAGTCGTTCGACCACAAGGTCGCCCTCGCCTACCGCAGGCCCGTCGACGACATGGCCGAGCTGGCCGCCCGGGCCGGGCTGGTGGAGGTGGCGCGGCTCCTGCGCCGTCCCGCGGACGGCGAGCGCCCCATCCCCTCTGGCTGCCTGCTGGCGCGCAAGCCCTGAGGGCGCGGCGGTCAGCCGCGGGAGCGGCGGCCCGAGCGGCGGGGCGGCGGCGGCGACTGCTCGCGCAGCGCGGCCCGCCGCTCCTCACCCGCCTCCTCCAGGTGCTCGACCACCGACCGGAGCGTCCCGCCGAGCGCGCGGTTCTCCTCGCCGCTCAGCCCCTCCACCACGAACGCCTCCTCGGCGTTGAACGCGGGGAACATCTCCCGCATCAGCTCCTGCCCCTCGGCGGTCAGCCGCAGCAGGACCAGCCGCCCGTCCGTCGCGTGCGAGCCGCGCTCGATCAGGCCGCGCCCCTCCAGCGTCTTCACGACCCCGGTGAGCGTGCCCTTGGAGATCCCGGCCTCCTCGGCGACGTGCCGCGTCTCTATATCGTCCCAGATCCACACCACCCACAGGACGACGAACGACGTCCACGTCAGGTCGGCGCCGCGCAGGACCGAGCTCTCGAAGTGCTGCCGGATCGCGGCGGCGGCGCGGTAGATGTTGGACACCGCCATCATCGCGTCGTGCCGCAGCGGCACGTCGCCGAGGCGCCGCTGGACGGCCTGCTCGGTCTCTTGCAGGGTGTGGTGCCCGGTCACGTGCGTCCCTCCCGTAGGGTCCGGCGCCGGTGAACCGCTCGCGCGCCTCCGGCGGACCGAAGGCGAATCTACTCCCGTCGGCGGTCGTTCGACTCCGTACGATTCCCGTGATCCCGATCCGGGATTCCCCCGTGCGGGGGAGGGGGTGGCGCCCGCGGGGGATCACCGCGGGCGGGGGCGGGCGCGAGGGTGGGGCCATGACCCTTGCGAGCACGCCATCCGTTCCGTTCGCGCGGCTGCGCGCGGGCTGGGAAGCCGCGCACGCGCCGGTCGCGGGCGTCCCGCGCTGGGCGCGGATCGCGGCCCTGGCCGTCCCGCTCACCGTCCTGCCGTCAGGACTGTGGCGGATCGCCGCCTTCGCCTTCCACCTGCCGATCCTCAGCGGCGACAGCCTGGACACGGGGACCGCGGGAGGCGACCTTCCCGGCTGGGTGCCGCTGGAGGCGTACGTGGTGCTGCTGTCGATCCTGTCGGAGGCGGTGGCGTTCACCGCCGTCGGCATGATCGCCGGATGGGGCGAGGTCTTCCCGCGCTGGCTGCCCGGCCTGCGAGGACGGCGCGTGCCGGTCATGGCCGCCGTGATCCCGGGTCTCGCGGGCGCCGCGATCCTCACCCCCATGTGGACGGCCTCCGTCGTCAACTGCCTCGTGTTCCAGGAGACGATTCAGGGGCGCCCGCTACCCGAGGGCTTCCCCATCCACTTCCACGACTGGCAGGGCGTGCTCGGCGTGGTCGCCTACGCGCCGCTGCTCGCGTGGGGGCCGCTGCTCGCCGCCGTCACGCTCGCCTACTGGCGCCGCCGGACCCGCGTCGTGACCGGCACGCGCGCATCCTGACCACTCAGGCGAGGTCGAGCGGCCCGGCCGAGGACCTGCTTCTCAGCGAACCAGAGGTCGTCGACGACGGCTTCCGCCGACCCCCTGCGCTCAGAGTCCGGCACGGGAGCCGAGCGGGATCACCAAGGGAGCGCCGGTGACCGGATCTTCGATCACCCTGGCGGGCAGGTCGAACACCGTGTTCAGGAGGTCCTCGGTCAGGATCTCTTTCGGCTCGCCGTGCGCCACGACGAGGCCGTCGCGCATGGCGACCAGGCGATGGGCGTAACGGGCGGCCAGGTTGAGGTCGTGCAGCACCATGACGACCGTGCGGCCGTCTTCGTCGTGCAGTTTCCGGAGGAGCTCCAGAAGCTCCACCTGGTGGGCGAGGTCGAGGTAGGTGGTGGGCTCGTCGAGGAGCAGCAGCCCGGTGTCCTGCGCCAGCGTCATGGAGATCCACACGCGCTGCCGCTGGCCGCCGGACATCTCCTCCAGCGGCCGATCGGCGAACTCCAGCATGCCGGTCTTCGCCAGGGCCGCGTTCACGACCTCCTCGTCCCCCGGCGACCACTGCCGGTACCAGGACTGGTGCGGGTGCCGGCCGCGGGCGACCAGGTCGGCGACCGTGAGTCCTTCGGGTGCCTGCGGGGACTGCGGCAGTACGGCCATCCGCCGCGCGACCTCCTTGGCCGGCAGCCTGGCGATGTCGGCGCCGTCGAGCAGCACCTGCCCGCCGCGCGGCTTGAGCAGACGGCCCAGCCCGCGCAGAAGGGTGGACTTGCCGCAGCCGTTCGGCCCGATGATCGCGGTGATGGCGGCGCTCGCCAGATCGAGGGTCAGGCCGTCGACGACCAGCCGGCCGCCGTATCCGAGCCGCAGT
The DNA here is from genome assembly GCF_040674655.1 of Actinomadura sp. NPDC049753. Taxonomy (NCBI): domain Bacteria; kingdom Bacillati; phylum Actinomycetota; class Actinomycetes; order Streptosporangiales; family Thermomonosporaceae; genus Actinomadura; species Actinomadura sp. NPDC049753. Next base: position 8,459 of record NZ_JBFARL010000141.1, read on the forward strand.
TCGCGGGTGGAGAGCCCGGCGGCGCCCTGCCGCTCGGCGGACCGGGCGGCGGCGGGTTCGACGTGCTTCACGTGGTGGCCTTTCGCCGGGACCGTATGAGGAGGTAGAGCAGGAACGGCGCGCCGAGGACGGCGGTGACGACGCCTACGGGCAGTTCCACGCCGCCGAACGCGGTCCGCGCGATCAGGTCCGCGCCGACGGTGAGCACCGCACCGGCGACCAGTGACCCGGTCAGCGGAGGCTGCCCGGTCCCGGCCAGGCGCAGCGCGATCTGCGGCGCGGCCAGGCCGACGAACTCCACCGGCCCGGCGGACGCCGTGGCGATCGATGCCATGGTGATGGCGGCCAGGATCAGCAGGGAACGGTCCCGGTCGACACGGAGACCGAGTGCCCGGGCCGGGTCGTCGCCGAGCCGCAGCGCGCCGAGTGTGAACGCGCCGGCGAGGGTGAGCGGGACGAGTACCGCCAGCACCAGTGCGACCGGGCGGACGTGCTCCCAGCCGCGCGCGTTGAGGCTGCCGGTGATCCAGGCCATCGCGCGGCCGGCGTCGTTGACGTCGCCGAGGGTCAGCAGCCACCACTTGACGTTCGCGGCGACGCCGGAGACGCCGATGCCGACGAGGATCAGCCGGTGGCCGTCCAGGCCGTGCCGCCAGGCCAGCAGGTAGACCGCGGCTCCGCCGGCCAGACCGCCGGCGAGGGCGGCCAGCGGGATCCCGACGGCGGCGAGCGCGCCGCCGGCGCCGCCCGCGGCGCTGCCGGTCGCCACGATCAGCCCGACCACCACGACGCTGGCGCCGGCGCTGATCCCGAGAGTGTCGGGGCCGGCCAGGGGGTTGCGCGAGATGGTCTGGGTGAGCGCGCCGGCCAGGCCGAGCGCCGCGCCGACCAGCGCTCCGGTGAGGGCTCGGGGCAGTCGTAGTTCCATCACCACGAAGCGGTGCTCCGGGTCGCCGAGCAACGTGCGGACGACGTCGGCGACGCCGATCGGGAAGTCGCCGCGGCCGATGTTCAGTGCCATCAGCAGCGCCAGCGCGGCCAGTCCCGCCAGCACCACCGCGGCGGCGCGCGGCCGCACCCGGAACGACAGCCCGGCCGCCCGCGCCGCCGGCCGTCTCTTGGACGAGGTCGCCGGGGAGGTCACAACCGCACCGGCTTCCTGCGCCGGACCAGCGCGACGAAGAACGGTCCGCCGATCAGCGCGAGCATGATACCCACCTCCAGTTCGTCCGGGCGGGCCACGACCCGTCCGGCCACGTCGGCGGTCAGCAGCAGCGTCGCGCCGAGCAGTCCGGAGAACGGCAGCAGCCAGCGGTGGTCCGGGCCGGACAGCCCGCGGGCCAGATGCGGCACGATCAGTCCGAGAAAGGCCAGGGCACCGCAGGCGGCGACGGCGGTTCCGGTCAACAGGGTGATCGCCGCGATGCCGACCGTGCGGGTCACCCTGATCCGGTGCCCCAGAGAGCGGGCGACGTCCTCGCCGAGTGCGAGCGCGTTCAGCCCGGGCGCGTTCGCCATCGCCAGCGCCAGCCCTGCGGCGACGAACGGCGCCAGCCCGGGCAGCACGTCGATGTCGCGCCCCGCCAGGGCTCCCGCCTGCCAGAATCGGTAGGTGTCCATGGCCTGCTGGTCGATCAGCACCAGGCCGGCGACCAGGCCGTGCAGGAGCGCGGTGACCGCCGCGCCGGCAAGCGCGAGGGTGAGCGGGGTCGCCCCGCCGCGGCCCGCCCCGCCCAGGGCGAAGACCAGCAGACTGGCCGTCAGCGCCCCGGCGAACCCGAACCAGACGTAGGTGTTCGGGCCGGTGACGCCCAGGGTGAGGGTCGCCAGCACCATCGCGAACGCCGCGCCCTGGGTCACGCCGAGCAGCCCCGGATCGGCGAGCGGGTTCCGGGTGTGCCCCTGGACCAGGGCGCCGGCCACACCGAGCGCGGTTCCCGCCAGCAGTCCGAACGCGGTGCGCGGCACCCGCAGGGATCGGACCACGATGTCCTCCTCGCTGCCCGTGGGATGCAGGATCGCCCCCCACACGCCGGACACGGGGACGTACCTGGTTCCGATGACGATGCTCGCCAGCGCCGCCGCACCTGTCAGCATGACCAGTCCGGCCAGCACCGCGGGCCGGTGACGACGCAGCGCCGGCAGCCACCGGAGCGGCTCCGGGCCCGCTCCGGCGCCGCTCCCGGCGCGGGTCTTCACCGGGCGGGCAGGTGCGGTCACAGAGCCCCTCTCCCCGGGGGACCGAACCCCCTCCTACACGGCAGATCAGAGTGTGGTTAGGTAAGCCTGGCCTAAATGAGGCAAGCCTTAGCTGATCGAGGGGAATCTTAGATGAGGATGTCATCGCTCCGTCACGCGGCCGCCGGGATCACCGCCGCGCTGGCGGTGCTGGGCCTGTCCGGCTGCGGATCCGCCGGTGGCGCGGAGGACGGCGGGACACCGCTGCGCACTGTCCAGCACGCGATGGGGACGACCAAGATCTTCACCGAGCCCAAGCGGGTCGTCGCGCTCGACCAGTCCTACGTGGACGCCGCGGTCAGCCTGGACGCCGACGTCTACGGCTACACCACCTACCGCTCGATCACCGAAGGGGTGCCGGGCTACCTGGGCGAGGCCGGACGCCGGCACGCCGCGAACGCCCGGCCGGTCGGCACGCTCACCGAACCGAGCCTGGAGAAGATCAGCGCGCTCAAGCCCGACCTGATCCTGTCGGCCAAGGTCCGCCACCAGGCGCTGTACGGCAAGCTCGCTCAGATCGCCCCCACCGTCTTCAGCGAGACCACGGGCGCCTCCTGGAAGGAGAACATCCGGCTCACCGCCAAGGCGCTGGGCAGGGAGCAGCTCGCCGATCAGCGGATCAAGGAGTACGAGACGCGCGCCCGGACCATCGGATCGGAGATCCGGAAGAAGAAGGGCGGGAAGCTGCCGGCCGTCTCGATGGTGCGCTTCACCGACGAGCCGACCGTGCGGCTCTACAGCGAGAACTCCTACTCCGGGATCGTGCTGAAGGACGTGGGCTTCCCCCGGCCGCAGGGCCAGCCGACCAGCGACAAGATCTCGGTCGACATCAGCGAGGAACGGATCAAGGAACTGGACGCGGACCAGATATTCATCGCCGCCAGTCTCGACGACGCGGGCAAGGCGGCGCAGGTCCAGGACCGGTTCGAGAACAACCCGCTGTGGGACAGGCTCGACGGCGACAAGCGCGAAGTGAACGACACCACCTGGATGACCGCCGTCGGCCTGCAGGGCGCGCACTCGATCCTCGACGACCTGGCGAAGTTCTACGGCGTCGACCCGGCCCGGAAGTCCTGACCGCACCCGGCGGCCGCCCACGACCACGACCACGCCCACGACCACGGGCGGGGGCGGTGGCGGGCGGCCTCCGCGGCCCTCGGGCAGGGGAGGGGCGCCCCCGCGGGCTACTCGGGAGTACGGTGTGCGGAACCCGAGGGCTGGAGGCTGGTGTGGCGTCGTTGACCGAGAAGATGCCGCCGGGGGTGACCGGGGCCGTGCTCCGCGCCGTGTTCGCGCTGCCGGGGCCGGTGAAGCGGCTCGTCGCCGGGGCGCCGGTGCGGCGGGACGGGCAGGAGCTGGCGCTGGACGCGCAGCTGCTGCTCGCGATGATGCGGCTGGAGGGCGAGCGGAGGCTGGCCGGGGGCACGGTCGAGGACGCGCGGCGGGGGATCGCCCGGGGGCAGGCGTACCTGCCGAAGGTGCCGGCGCGCCCGGTCCGGACCCGGGACGTGGACGCGGGCGGCGTGCCGGCGCGGCTCTACACGCCGAAGGGGCTCGCGGAGGGATCGCCGCTGCTCGTCTTCTACCACGGCGGCGGCTGGGTGATCGGGAGCCTCGACACCCACGACACGGTGTGCCGGTACCTCGCCGTGCACGCGGAGGTGCGGGTGCTGTCGGTGGACTACCGGCTCGCGCCCGAGCACCCGTACCCGGCGGCGACCGACGACGCCCTGGCCGCCTACGAGTACGCGGCGGCCCACGCCGGCGACCTCGGCGCCGACCCGGGGGCCGTCGCGGTCGGGGGCGACAGCGCCGGCGGCAACCTCGCGGCGGTGGTGGCGCTGACGGCGCGGCGGACGCCGGACTTCGCGCTGCTGTACTACCCCGCGGTCGACATGGCCGTCCTGCGGCGGTCGCGTGACCTGTTCGCCGAGGGGTTCTACCTGACCGACGAAGACATGACGTGGTTCAGCGACCACTACTGCCCGGAGCCGCGGCGCGCCGAGCCGGCCGCCTCGCCGCTGGTCGCCGAGGACCTCTCCGGCTTCCCGCCCACCTACCTCGTCACCGCCGGGTTCGACCCGCTGCGGGACGAGGGGGAGGAGTTCGCCGAGCGGCTGCGCGAGGCGGGCGTGCCCGTCGCCCTGCGGCGGCAGGAGGACCTCATCCACGGGTTCGCGAACATGTGGTCCCTCGGCGGGCGGTTCCGGGAGGCGGCGTCCGAGGCGGCCGGGGCCCTGCGCACCGGGCTGTACGCGGGGCCCCGGAGCCGCGGCTAGAGGGGCAGGCCCGTGAGGATCATGACCTTCTCCTCGGTGTAGTCGGCGATCGCCGACCGCAGCCCCTCGCGGCCGACGCCCGAGTCCTTCACGCCGCCGTAGGGCATCTGGTCGGCGCGGTAGGACGGGACGTCGCCGATCACGACGCCGCCCACGTCCAGCTCGCGGTGGGCGCGGAACGCCACGTCCAGGCTCCGGGTGAACACGCCCGCCTGGAGGCCGAACTTGGAGTCGTTGACGAGGGCGAACGCCTCGTCGGGGCCGTCCACCGGCTGGACGAACATGACCGGGCCGAAGACCTCCTCGCGGGCGATCTTGGAGTCGGGCGGGACGTCGGTGAGGACGGTCGGCGCGTACGCGGCGCCCTCGCGGGTGCCGCCGGTGAGCACGCGCGCGCCCGCCGCGACGGCCTCGTCCACCCAGGCCTCGACGCGCTCGGCGGCCGCCTGGTCGACGAGCGGGCCGACCTGGGTCTTGTCGTCCCACGGGTCGCCGGTGACGAGGGAGGCGACCGTGTCGACCAGCTTCGGCAGGAACTCGTCGAGGACGGACCGGTCGACGTAGACGCGCTGGACGGCGATGCAGCTCTGCCCCGCCTGGTAGTTGGCGAACAGCCCGATGCGCTTGGCGGCCCAGTCCAGGTCGGCGTCGGGCAGGACGACCGCCGCGCCGTTGCCGCCGAGTTCCAGGGTGACGTGCTTGCGCGGCGCCCGGTCGTTGATCGCCCAGCCGACCGGCACGGAGCCGGTGAACGAAACGATCGGCAGCCGCGGGTCGTCGACCAGGGCGGAGGCCCGGTCGTTCGGCACCGGCAGGACCGAGAACATCCCGGCGGGCAGGTCGGTCTCGGCCAGCAGCTCGCCGAGCAGCAGCGCCGACAGCGGCGTGGCGGGGGCGGGCTTGAGGACGATCGGCGCGCCCGCCGCGATCGCCGGGGCGATCTTGTGGGCGGCGAGGTTCAGCGGGAAGTTGAACGGCGAGATGCCGAGCACCGGGCCCTTCGGCACGCGGGTGATGTAGGCCAGCCGGCCCTCGGCGGCCGGGTCGGTGTCGAGCCGCTGCGTCGTGGCGGCGATGCGGCGGGCCTCCTCGGCGGCGAACCGGAACGTGGAGACGGCGCGCGTCACCTCGCCGCGCGCCCACAGCAGCGGCTTGCCGTTCTCGCCCGTGATCAGCCGGGCGACCTCCTCGGCGCGCTCGGCGAGCCGCGCGGACACGTGCGCGAGGGCCTCGGCCCGCACGTGCAGCGGCAGCGCCGCGGCCTCCCGGCGGACGGCGTCGGCCGCGGCGACGGCCTCCTCGACCTGCGCGGGCGTCGGCACCGCCGCCGTCCCGACCACGCGGCCGTCGTAGGGATGCGTAACGGTCAGCTCACCGTCACCGGTCTCAGGCCGGCCGGCCAGCCAGAATGGGGTCACGTTCATGCGTTTCACGGTATCCGCGGCGCGCCCGATTGGGAGTCGCCGCGATGTCCAATCCGCTCCTCGCCGTTGGACGTGATGGCGAGCGCGATCCACAGTTCGGCGCGGACGGCCGGATCGTCGGGGTCGCGCCCGAGGAGCTCGGCCGCCTTGCGCATCCGCGACCGCAGCGTGTGCCGGTGGACGCCGAGCGCCCGCGCCGCCGCCTCCCCGTGCCCGTTGGCCGCGACGTAGGCCCGGACGGTCTCGACCAGGCCTTCCGCGCGGAGGGGGGCGAGGAGCGCGTCGGCGAAGGCGTGCGCGGGGCCGGGGTCCATCAGCCCGAGCACGCCCTGCCCGGGGAGCCGGGAGTAGTGCAGGACGTCCCGGTCCGACCGCCCCGCCGCCGCGAGGGCCTCCTCGGCCTGCCGCAGCGCGGGACGCAGGTCCCCGGAGGCGGGGTCGCTGACGCCGATCGGTCCGCTGCCCGCCAGGATCCGCTCGACCGTCCCGAGCGCCCCGTCCGGCACGATCACGGCGATGTGCCCGCCGAGCGGCAGCGCCGGGCATCGCGCCCCGGCCGCGTCGGACTCCAGCGCGTCCAGGACGGCGGCGCCGCCCGCGCAGGCGAGCACACGGACGGGCCCGCGCGGGATCGCCGGGCCCTCGCCGGGGCGGCCGAGCAGCAGCGCCGCCAGCGACGCCCGCAGGTCGCGCCCGGTGCGCGGCGTCTCCGACTGGAGCGTCAGCAGGGCCACGGCGGCGCCCACGATCGTGTGCGCGGTGGGTGGGAGCGGCGCGTCGGCGCCCACCGCGAGGAACCCCCGCGGCCGTTCGCCCAGCCCGATGCGCTGCACGACGATGTGGTCGTCGGGGACGGCCAGCGCGACGCTCGCGGCCGGGCCGCCCCGGTCGGGGGGGCGCCGCAGCCGGGACAGCTCGGGCGCGAGGGCGTCGGCGCGGTCGCGGGCGCGGGCGGGCTCGGCGTGCCGCACGTCGCCGGACGCGTCCAGCAGCAGCGCCCACCCGCCGAGCAGCCGGGCCAGCCGGGCGACCAGCGCGCCGGGGCCGGTGAGCGCGGCGCGGGTCAGCTCGCGCTGGGCCTGGAACGCGCGGGTCACGTCCTCGTACCACTCGGCGGCGAGCACCCGGGAGACCGCCTTGCCGATCGCGATGAACGGGGTCGGGCGCGGTACCTCCAGCAGCACGAGCCCCTGGTCGCGGGCCGCGGCGAGCAGCCCGGCGGGGACGGTCTCGTGGATGACGCCGACCGCGAAGCCGAGCCCGGCGACGCCCCGCGCGACCAGCCGGGACACGTAGCCCTCGGCGTTCGCGGCGGTGAGCCGCATGCCGGTGGTCAGCACGAGCTCGCCGCCCTCCAGGAACGGGGTCGGGTCCTCAAGCTCGCTGACGGCGACCCACACGACCGGGGTCGCGGGGAGCGGTCCGGTCAGCGACCGCAGCCCGAGCTGGGGAAGGGCGGCCACGGCGGCCAGCGTGGGCGGCATGTCAATCCCTGTGCAAAGTGTCTACCTCGCCGGACGGATTTCGCCGTCCCGTACGGTTCATCGTAGGCGGCGCCCGGCTTATGTTCAGGCCATGACCAGCCAGGACCCCTTCCCCGGCGCGAGCGGCTCCCGCCTGCCGCAGGAGCGCCGCGTCGTGACCGAGATCCCCGGCCCGCGCTCCCGCGCGCTGCACGAGCGGCGCCTCGCGGCGGTGCCGCCCGGCGTCGGCAGCGTCCTGCCGGTGTACGTGACGGACGCCGACGGCGGCGTGATCGTCGACGCCGACGGCAACTCGCTGATCGACTTCGGCTCCGGCATCGCGGTCACGAACGTCGGCAACGCCAACCCGCGCGTCGCGGCCCGGGTGAAGGCGCAGGCCGACCGGTTCACCCACACCTGCTTCATGGTCGCGCCGTACGAGTCCTACGTCGCGGTGTGCGAGAACCTCAACCGGATCACGCCCGGCGACCACGAGAAGCGCTCCCTGCTGGTCAACAGCGGCGCCGAGGCGGTGGAGAACGCCGTCAAGATCGCCCGGTACGCGACGGGGCGGCAGGCGGTCGTGGCGTTCGACCACGGCTACCACGGCCGGACGCTGCTGACGATGACGCTGACCGCGAAGAACATGCCCTACAAGCAGGGGTTCGGCCCGTACGCGCCCGAGGTGTACCGGATGCCGCTCGCCTACCCGTACCGGTGGCCGACCGGCCCCGACAACTGCGGGCCGGAGGCGGCGGCGCAGGCGATCGACCAGATCACCAAGCAGATCGGCGCGACGAACGTCGCGGCGCTGCTGATCGAGCCGATCCAGGGCGAGGGCGGGTTCATCGAGCCCGCGCCCGGGTTCCTGCCGGCGCTCGCCGAGTTCTGCCGCGCCAACGGGATCCTGTTCGTCGCCGACGAGGTGCAGACGGGCTTCGCGCGGACCGGCGACCTGTTCGCCTGCGAGCACGAGGGGATCGTCCCCGACCTGGTCGCGACGGCGAAGGGCATCGCCGGCGGGCTGCCCCTGGCGGCCGTCACCGGGCGCGCCGACATCATGGACAAGGTGCACGGCGGCGGGCTCGGCGGCACCTACGGCGGCAACCCGCTCGCCTGCGAGGCGGCGCTCGCCGTGCTGGAGGAGATCGAGGACGGCAAGCTCACCGAGCGGGCCCGCCGGATCGGGGAGGTCATGCTGCCCCGGCTGCGCGCCCTCGCCGAGCGGCATCCGGCGATCGGGGACGTGCGCGGGCGCGGCGCGATGATCGCCATCGAGCTGGTGCGGGAGGGGACCAAGGAGCCCGACCCCGAGCTGACCGCGCGGATCGCGCGCGCCTGCCACGAGAACGGCCTGCTCGTGCTGACGACCGGGACGTACGGGAACGTGATGCGCTTCCTGCCGCCGCTCGTCATCCCGGAGGAGCTGCTGGTCGAGGGACTGGACGTCCTGGAGGCGGCCTTCGCGGGCTGACCGGCGCCGGCGCCGGCCGCCGGTCTCCGCCCGGAGGCCGGCGGTCCCGCGACGTTCCCTACAACGTTCGGGGCCAAAGAAAGGGCCGCGTCGTCCACACCGCCGACGGCGTTCGAGACGCGGACCGCCCGGGGGTGATCACGCCGCGCCGAGGTTCTCCGGGTACAGCTCGGCGAGGATGTCGTAGGAGCGCAGCCGGTCGGCGTGGTCGAAGACCTGCGTGGTCACCATGACCTCGTCGACGCCGGTCCGGCCGGCGAGGTCGTCCAGCTGCTTGCGGACGGCGTCCGGGCCGCCCACGACCTGGTCGGCCAGCCGCGCGTCGATCATCTGCCGTTCCAGCGGCGTGTACGGGTAGGACGCGGCCTCCTGCGGCGTCGGCAGCAGCCCCGGACGGCCCTGCCGCAGCCTCAGGAACGACAGCGCCTGCGGCGCGGCCAGCTCGCGCGCCCGCTCGTCGGTGTCGGCCGCCGTCACCGACACCCCGATCATCGAGTACGGCTCGTCCAGCGCGCCGGGACGGAACGACTGCCGGTACAGGGTCAGCGCGGGCACGGTGTTCTCGGCGCTGAAGTGGTGCGCGAACGCGAACGGCAGGCCGAGCAGGCCGGCGAGCCGCGCGCTGTACCCGCTGGACCCGAGCAGCCACACCGGCGGCTCGTTCCCCGCGGCTGGGGTGACCTTGCTGTCCGCGGCGAAGTAGTTCCGCAGCTCGACGACCTGCTCGGGGAAGTCGTCGACCGACAGCGCCTCGGCGGACCGGCGCAGCGCCCGAGCGGTCGCCTGGTCGGTGCCGGGCGCGCGGCCGAGGCCGAGGTCGATGCGTCCCGGGTACAGCGCCTCCAGCGTCCCGAACTGCTCGGCGACGACCATCGGCGCGTGGTTGGGCAGCATGACCCCGCCCGACCCCACCCGCATCCGGGAGGTCGCCGCCGCGACCTGCCCGATCAGCACGGCGGTCGCCGAGCTGGCGATGCCGGGCATCGCGTGGTGCTCGGCCAGCCAGTACCGGTGGAAGCCGAGCCGCTCGGCGTGCCGGGCCAGGTCGAGCGTGTTGCGCAGGGCCTGGCCGGACGTGGAGCCGGTCACGACGGGGGCGAGATCGAGGACGGAGAGGCGCACGGTCATACCGTGTGCCAACCCGTCCCGGGCCGGTCCTCTTCCCGCTAGCCCTTCAGCGCGGCGACGGCGGCGACCGCGACGGCCGCGACCAGGACGGGGGCCGTGATGCTGAGCCACGACCAGTTGACCAGCGTGCGGGCCCGCGCGGGGTCCTCCCCGAACCGGGTCTCGGCCCGGGTGTACAGCAGGGCGCCGACCACGACCAGCGGCAGGAACGCGAACGTGGTGAGGAGTCCGAGGACGAAGGCGGCGACCTGCCCGAACCGGGTGTAGGTGCCGTCGGGGCCGATTCCGAACGCGAGGCGGGGAGCGGGCGCCGAGGCGGGGGCGGCGCCGGACACGGCTTCGGTCATGAGCGCACCGATCTCTAGGAATGTGACCTGGATCATACGCTCGGTGACCTTGTCGCGCGAGAGGGCCGGCCGCCCCTTTTCGGCGGCCGGCCCGAGGGGCGGCTCAGCGCAGGTCGAGGCCGAGCAGGACGGGGTCGTGGTCGGACGAGCGGAACGCGTCCGGCCTGTAGAAGGCGGGCGGGTTGTACTCGGTGTTGTAGTCGAGGAACACCGGCTCGTCGCTGTTGATGTGCCAGATCGCCGCGCCGGTCACGCGCCGCGACAGGGCCCTGCCCGCGAGCGCGTGGTCGAGCTCGCCCGACTGCCCGTCGAAGACGTAGCTGTACCGCTGGCTCGGGCGGACGAACCGCTGCGTCTGCCCGACGAGCCCGGCGCCGGTGAGCGCCTTCACGGGGTCCTCGGCGGTGTAGGCGTTGAGGTCGCCGACCACGAGCGGGTTCGGCACGCCGTCCGCGAGCGCGGCGACCGCCCCGGCCTGGGACACGCGGCGGGCGTTGTAGCAGCCCTGGCCGTCGCCCTGGTCCTGGTCGGGTCCGGCGGCGCCGCCGCAGCCCTTCGACTTGAAGTGGTTGACGATCATGGTGAACGCCGTCCCGCCCGCCCGGGGGCGGAACGTCTGCACCAGCGGCGGGCGGTCGAACACCGGGTCCTGCGACGAGCGCGCGTCGCCGACCGGCGTCACCTTCGACGGCCGGTAGATCAGCGCGACGTGGATCTCGTCCGTGCCCGGGTACGGGTGCCGCACCCACGCGTACGTTCCCGCGCCCGCCGCCCGGTTCAGCCGGCCGACGATGGCCCCGACGGCGGTGTCGCCGTTGTTCTCGACCTCCATCAGCCCGACGACGTCGGCGTCCAGGCCCCGCAGCGCGGCGGTCAGCTTGGCGAGCTGCCGCTCCTGCTCCTCGGCCGTGTCCGCGCCGCGCTTGTCCAGCGTCGTGAACCAGTTCAGCGTGTTGAAGCTCGCGACGCGCACGTCGCCGCCCACGTTCGGCGGCCGCTTCCGCGCCGGGTTCCGGTCGTCGAACCGCGCGGGCCTGGTGGGCTGCAACGCGTAGGCGCCGAACTGGTAGGTGAGCACACCGGTCAGCCCGGTCGTGGCGTCCCCGATCCGCAGGACGCGGGGGTCGGTGTAGGGGATCGTCGCCGGGTTCTGCACGTTCGACCCGTCGTCGACGAGAAGCCGCCGCGCGTCGTTGCCCGCCTGCGTGGCGCCGTGCCCGTCGGTCGGCTGGAAGAGGCGGCCGCCCGCGGAGACGGTGACCTGCCCGTACCGTCCGAGCTGGTAGGTCTCGGTGGCGGTGAGCCGCTGGCCGAAGCGCAGCAGCGTGCCCTCGTACTGCTCCATTCCCGCGCCGCCCTTGAGCGGCAGCCGGACGGACGTGGGCGCGACCTTCCCCGTGCCGCACACGTCCACGGCCGACACGGGCGACAGCTCGGTGAGCCCGTTGTACTCGACGGCCTTGCCGGTGACCAGGACCCGGTCGCCGATCGCGACGTCGGTGGTCGAGTAGACGAACAGCCCGTCGGAGGTCCGCGGGTCCGCGTCGGGCGTCGGGTCCTGGACGAAGAAGCCCTTGAGCTGGTCGGCGCGCTGGAAGTCGGCGGTCACGACCCCCTCGACCCGGACGGTCTGCCCGGCGAGGGGGGTCGTGCCGCCGCTGCCCTGGACCTCAGCGATCTGGTGGTCGGCGGGATTGCCGCAGGTGGGCGGCTCCGCCGCGGCGGCCGTCTGGACGCCGGCGGCGAGGCCGGCGGTCAGGACGGTCGCGAGTGCTGCTGCTGTTCGGCGCATGGCGGGAGAGTAGGCGCGCCCCCTGGCCGACCAGCGAACCGTTAATGAAGACTCCACCAATTCGCAACGGACCCGGTCACCGCCGGGGGCTCTCCAGGAGGGTGATCAGGCGGGCGAGGCCGTCCGCGCCGTGCCCCTCCTCGACCGCGCGGTCGAGGAGGGCCTGCAGGGGGAGCAGGTATCCGGGGTCCACGCCCTGGTCGCGGCTCATCTCGATCAGGCCGGGGAACGCCACCTGGCTGGTCGCGACGCTGGAGACGCTGGTGGCGAAGTCGCCCGCCTCGACGGCGCGGGCCTGGTCGGGCAGCATGCCCAGCATCGCGGTCAGCCACGCGGTGGCCATCGGCTCGAACTCCGTGGCCGCGACCTTCTCCGACCGGATGAGCGCGAACGCGTGCTGGAAGCCGGCGATCATGCCGTACATGGCGTCCAGCAGGGCCAGGTCGAACAGCGGCGCGAGCCCCGGGTCGGCGCCGAGGAACTGCGGCCGGCCGAGCGCCGCGAGGGTCTCGCGGTGCTCCTCGAACGCCTCCTGGTCGCCGCTGTAGAGGATCAGCGCCTCCGGCCGCCCGATCATGGGCGGGACGGCCATGATGCCGCCGTCCACGTACCGGGCGCCGAGCCCGGCGGCGCGGTCGGCCAGGGCGCGCGCCTGCCGGGGCGTCCCGTTGGTGAGCTGGACGATCGTGCGCCCGGCCGCCGCGTCGCCGAGGATCTCCTCGGCGTTGGCGTACACCGACAGGCACACGATCACGAGCGGGCTCGCCGAGACGGCCGCCGCGGCGCTCTCCGCCTCCACCGCGCCCCTGGCCACGAGCGGCTCGGCCTTGCCGCGCGAGCGGTTCCATACGGTCACGCTCCGCCCGTCCTCCAGCAGCGCCTCGGTGAGCGCGCTGCCCATCAGCCCCAACCCGAGCACGGTCACAGAAGTCGTCGTCATGTCGATCCCTTTCGTTTCGTCAGGGCTCCAGCCTGCGGCGCGCGGGTTCGGGAAAGGTTCGGGCCGCATTACGGTGGGGGCATGCGCTTCGGGGTCCTCGGTCCGCTGGAGGTACGGACGGTGGACGGCCGCCCGGTCCCGGTCCCGGACCGGAAGGTGCGGGCGCTGCTGGCCGACCTCCTCGCACACGCCGGGCGCGCGGTCTCCGCCGACCGCCTCATCGACGACCTGTGGGGCGACGCGCTGCCCGCCGATCCGCACGCGACGCTGCGGGCCCGCGTCTCCCAGTTGCGCCGGACGCTGGAGGACGCCGAACCGGGCGCCCGCGCCCTGGTCGAGACCAGCCCGCCCGGCTACCGGCTGGCCGCGCGGACCGACGCGCTCGACTTCGCCGGCCTCGCCGGCCGGGCGGCGGACGAACCGGACCCCGCAGCCCGCGCCGCGCGGTTCGCCGAGGC
>NZ_JBFARL010000142.1:0-21692 GCF_040674655.1 Actinomadura sp. NPDC049753
GGCGGCCCGGACGCCGTCCGGGCTGCTGACCTCCCTGCTGCGGGACGGGCTCGGCGTCACGGCCGCCCGGCCGAGGCTGAGCTGGCAGGTCGCCGACCTCGGCCCGGGGACGAAGCAGACGCACTACCAGGTGCAGTTCGCCACCACGCCGGCCCGCCTGGAGCGCGGCCCGCGCGTGTGGGACAGCGGGAAGGCCGCGTCGGCGGCGTCCGTCGCCGTGCCGTACGGCGGTCCGGCGCTGTCGCCGCGGACGCCGTACTGGTGGCGGGTCCGGACGTTCGACGGGCCCAGGGCGTCCCGCTGGTCCGAGCCCGCCCTGCTGGCCACGGGCGTCGGCGAGTGGTCCGCCGAGCCGATCTGGACGAGCGCCGCGCAGGCGCCCGGCGACGGCGTCCTCAAGGCCCGGCTGCAGATCACTTCGGTCGCGGCGAGCCTCTGGTTCCGGGCGTCGGGGACGAGCGCCAACTACCTGTGGCAGCTGCGCGCCGGCTCTCCCGGCGTCCTGAAGAAGCACGTCTGCGTGAACGGCGCCTACCAGGTGCTGGAGGAGAAGCGCCTGCCGTTCCCCGTCGAGACGGGCCGCTGGTACGACGTGGCGGTCGAGATGGAGGGCTCCACCTTCCGGACGTCCGTCGACGGCGCCGAGGTCGACACCTCGACCGACGCCACGTACCGGACGGGCACGGTCGGGATGCGCAACGGCTCCACCGAGGCCAACGTGTGGGACCGCGTCACCTTCACCGGCCCGGACGGCGAAGCGGTCATCGACGAGGACTTCGCCGACGGCCGCGGCACCTTCGGCGCCGGCACGGTCGCCGGCGGCGCCCTGACCCTCGCCAAGGGGCAGTCGACGCTGTCCTCGGCCGGGTCGCCCGACGACTCCTGGGCGCTGCTGCGCACCGAGTTCGTCCCGGAGGGCAAGCCGATCGCGGCCGCCGTGCTCCACGTCGCCGCCCAGTCTCCGGCGTCCATCCGCCAGTACCCGGCGAAGATCTGGGTGAACGGCGAGGTGGCCGGGTTCGCCTCCATGCGGGGCGGGGCCGGAGCGCCGAAGTACCACTCCTTCGATGTGACCGGGGCGCTCGAGCCGGGCCGGCGCAACGCGCTCGCCGCCCTGGCGTTCACCCCGGAGGACAAGCGCTTCCTCGCCGAGCTCGTCGTCACCTACGCCGACGGGACGTCCACCACCGTCGGGAGCGGCCCGGCGTGGAAGGCGCGCCGCCAGGCGGGGCTGCTGCGCGACGCCGGGACGATCGGCTCCGGCTTCTACACCGGCCCCCAGGAGTACTGGGACATGCGGCAGGAGCCGGCCGGGTGGACGAGCCCCGGCTTCGACGACTCCGGCTGGGAACCGGCGGCGGTGAAGGCGGCCGTCGGCGGGCTGGAGCCCGCGCTCGTCGAACCGGTCGGGCTGTACGACGCCGAACCCGCGTCCGTGCGGAAGGCGTCGCCCGGCACCTGGCTCGTGGACCTCGGACGGGAGATCGCGGGCGGTCTGCGCCTGTCCGTGCGCGGCAGGGCCGGCCAGACCGTCGAGGTCCGGCTCGGCGAGGAGCTCAACGCCGACGGGACGGTCAGGCACGCGCTGCGCGCCGGCGTCACCTACCGGGAGGTCTGGACGCTCCGCGACGGCGAGCAGACCATCGAGCACTGGGGCTACCGAGGGTTCCGCTACGCGCAGCTCGTCTGCGACGACGACCTCGACCTGTCGCGGGCCGTCACCGGACGCGCCTGGCGGGCCGCCTGGCGCGACTCCGACGCGTCGTTCTCCAGCTCCAGCCCCGACCTCGACCGCGTGTACGAGCTGTGCCGCTACTCGATCGAGGCGACGCGCGGCGACCTCTACACCGACACGCCGACGCGCGAACGCGGCCCCTACGAGGGCGACGCGCTCATCAACCAGGCGTCCGAGTACGCGGTGCAGCGCTCGTTCGCGCTGGCCCGCGCGTCCGACGCCTACCTGGCCCGCAACCCCACCTGGCCGACCGAGTACCGGCTGATGAGCGTCATGTCGGCCTGGCAGGACTACCTGCACACCGGTGACCCCGACCAGCTCGCCTCGGACTACGACATCCTCGTGTCCAAGCACCTGACGCCGCACCTCGGCGAGGACGGGCTCGTCCACAAGAAGCCCGCCTCGCCCACCCAGGACCTGGTCGACTGGCCCGCGTCCAATCGGGACGGCTACGTGTTCACCGACGTCAACACGGTCGTGAACGCCTGCCAGTACGCCGCGTTCACCGCCATGGCCGACATCGCGAACGCCCTGGGCAGGACGGCCGACGCGAAGGGCTGGCGGGAGCGCGCCGACACGCTGGCCAAGGCGATGCGGGAGAAGCTGCTCGACGCGTCCGGCGGACGGTTCGTCGATGGAGTGGGCACCGCCCACAGCGCGCAGCACGCCACCGTTTTCCCGGTCGCGCTCGGCGTGGCCGGGCCCGGGACGGTTCCCGACTCCGTCGTCCGCGCCTTGGGCGAGACCCTCGCGGACGGCGGCATGAAGGTCAGCGTCTACGGCGCGCAGTTCCTGCTGGACGCGCTGTTCGCCACCGGCCAGGCCAAGGCCGCGATCGGGCTGATGACGGCCGGCGGCATGAGCTCCTGGCTGCACATGCTGGACGACCTCGGCGCGACCATCGTGGCCGAGGCCTGGGACCCGTCCCTCAAACCCAACATGACGTTCTCGCACGCCTGGGGTTCGGCGCCCGCGAACGTCATCCCGCGCCACGTCCTCGGTGTGCGGATCACCGCGCCGGGGGCCGCCGAGATCGAGGTCCGGCCGCGCCCCGGCGACCTGACCCGGATCTCCGGGCGGGTCCCGACGATCCGCGGCCCGGTCTCCGTCGCGCTCGACCGCGCCGAGCGGTACCGCCTGGACGTGGACGTGCCGCCCGGCGCGTCCGCCCGCGTCGTCGTCGAGATCGGCGACGACGACCCGCGCGCGTACGGCGTCACCGGCCCCCATGCCCGCGCCCCCCGCGCCACGAGCCGGGACGCCACCGGCCGGCTCCTCACCATCGGCCCGGTCGGCTCCGGCCGCACCACAGTGATCAGGAGAAGACAGTGAACGACGAACGCACGGGGCAGGGGTTCACCCGCAGGCGCGCCCTCCAGATCGGCGCCGCGGCCGCCGTCGTGGCGGGCGCGGGCCCGGTCCTCGGGGGCGAGGCCGCCGCCCAGGCCGCGCCCGGTCTCCCCGCGGGGCCGGCGGCGGGCGGGTTCGCCCGGCCCGGCGCGGCGGTGCGGCCCCGGTTCCGCTGGTGGTGGCCGGACGGCCTGGTCGACCCGGCGGAGATCCGGCGCGAGATCGACCAGATCGCGGACGCCGGGTTCGGCGGCGCGGAGATCGTCGCGGTGCACCACAGCATCCGCGACAAGTCCGTCCTGGACCCGGCGGGCCACGGCTGGGGCACCCCGGCCTGGAACGCCGGCGTGGAGGCCGCGCTCGACCAGGCGGCCCGGCGCGGTGTGACCGTCGACCTGACGATCGGCCCGGCCTGGCCCGCCGCCGTCCCGACGATCACACCGGACGACGAGGCCGCCGTCCAGGAACTCGCGTACGGGACGGTGCCCGTCGCGGGCGGCGCCACCCATGACGGCCCGGTCCCCGAGCCGGTCACCGCGCCCGAGGACGGCGTGACGAGGCGGCACCTCGTCGCCGTCCACGCCGTGCGGACCGCCGCCGCGAACAACACCCGCAAGGAGACCGGCCTCGACCCCGCGTCGTTCACCGACCTGACCTCGAAGGTCGCGGGGGAGCGGATCACCTGGACGGCCCCGGAGGGCGGCGACTGGCTGCTGTTCTCCTACTGGCGGCGCGGCAGCGGGCAGCGGCCGGAGTCCGGCCCGCACTCGTCCCCGGACAGCTGCGTCGTCGACCACTTCAGCCGCGCCGGGACCCGCGCCGTCACCGCGTTCTGGGAGGCGCGCCTGCTCACCCGCGACGTCCGCAAGCTGATCAAGCGGGCGGGCGCGACGCTGTTCGAGGACTCGATCGAGCTGGAGACGGCGGCGCTGAACTGGACGCCCGACCTGCCCGCCGAGTTCCGGCGCCGCCGCGGCTACGACCTCATGCCGTACCTGCCGGTGATCGTCCGCCTCAAGGAGAACACCAAGTTCGCCTACGACGCGGCGACCACCGCCCACGTCCGCCACGACTTCTGGCAGACGGTCTCCGACCTGTTCAACGAGTTCCACTTCGCGGCGCTCGCGAAGTGGGCGCACTCGCTCGGGCTGGAGTACCGCGCGCAGCCGTACGGGCTGGAGACCGACGCCATCCACACCGCCGCGATCCTGGACGTCCCGGAGGGCGAGTCGCTCGGGTTCAAGAACCTGGACGACTACCGCGCTCTCGCCGGGGGCCGCGACATGGGAGGACGGAAGGTCCTCTCCAGCGAGGCGGGGGCCTACCAGGGCGGCGCCTACAACACCACCTGGGGCAAGTTCCTCCGCACCATGGGCGGCGCCTACGCGGCCGGGCTCAACCAGACCGTCCTGCACGGCTTCTCCTACGCCACCGCGCCGGGGGCGGCGTGGCCGGGATTCGCGGCCTTCACCCCCTACAACGGCGGCGTCGGGTTCTCCGAGTCGTGGGGACCGCGCCAGCCGACCTGGCGGCACGTCCCCGACGTGGCCGGCTACCTGGCGCGCGTCCACCTGGCCATGCAGGCCGGCAAGAGCCGCGTCGACGTGGCCGTGTTCCGCCAGAAGGGCTACACCAAGACCGGCATCGGCGCCGGGTGGTTCACCAAGAGCGGCGTCCCGCTGGGCTGGACGCACCAGCTCATCAGCGCGCCGCTGCTCGACCTGCCGTCCGCGACCGTGTCCGGCGGGCGGCTCGCCCCCGACGGCCCCGCCTACAAGGTCGTGTTCGTCGAGGGCGACCGTTTCGGCGGCAACGAGTGCACGCTGCCGCTCGGCACCGCCCGCACCATGCTGAGGCTGACGAAGGCGGGCCTGCCGCTGGTGTTCCTCGGCGACTGGTCGGCCGCGACCGTCCCCGGCCTGGCGCGCGACGGCGAGAACGAGCAGCTGCGCGCCGTCCTGACGCAGGTGTTCGCGCAGCCGCGCGTCCGCGTCGTCGCCGCCGAGGCCGACGTGCCCGGCGCGCTGGCCGACCTCGGCCTGCGCCCGACGGTCGCCTACGCGGAGGCTTCCACGCTCCTCACCGCCCACCGGCGGGACGGCCGCGCCGACTACTTCTACCTGTGCAACGGCAAGCACGCCGAGACCGTCAAGCCGCCGGTCGCCGCGATCGACCACGAGGTCACCTTCACCCGGTCCGACCGCGAGGCCGTCCCGTACCGGCTGGACCTGTGGACGGGCGAGACCGAGCGGGTCGCCGTCTACCGCGAGGAGGGCGAGACGATCACGCTGCGGGTGGCGCTGCAGCCGTCCGAGGCCACCGTGATCATTCTGGCGCGCGGCGGGGAGGCCCCGTCCGCCACCGCCTCGCAGGCCGAGCTCCGCGTCGACGGGCAGCGCCTGGTCGCCCGCGCGAGGGCCGCCGGCACCTACTCCACCACGCTGCGTGGCGGCCGCACCGTGCGGACGGTGATCGGCGCCGTGCCCGAGGCGCGGACCCTCACCGCCTGGCGGCTCCAGGTGGAGGACATGACGCCGGACGGCGTGCAGCGGCACGACCTGGAGCTCGACGGGCTCAAGGCGTGGCCGGACATCCCCGAGCTCGCGGACGTCTCCGGCATCGGCACCTACAGCACCACCGTGGACTGGACGGGCGGCGGCGCGGTGCTGGAGCTCGGAGAGGTCCTCGACACCTGCCGCGTGACCGTCAACGGCCACCGGCTCCCGGTCAGCGTGATCGTCCCGGTCGTGGACATCGGCCCCTGGCTGCGCCGCGGCGCCAACACGATCGAGGTCGAGGTCGCCACGACGCTGAACAACCGTCTCCGCGTCTCCGATCCCGGCGTGTACGGGGGCGCGTCCCGCCAGAGGTACGGGCTGGTCGGGCCGGTCCGGCTCGTCCCCTACGGCGAGGCGGTGGTCCCCACCCGCTGAACCCCGGACGTGCGGGAGGGCGTTGGCCCGCCCTCCCGCACGGTGGACCCCTCATCCATGTCCCGCTAAGAACAAATTCGCGAGGAACCCATGCACTCCAGCGTATCCAGGCGCCGCCGCGGCGTAGTCGCCGTCGCTCTCGGGCTGTCCGCCCTCACCGCCGCCCAGGCGGCCCCGCTCGGCACCGCCTACGCCGAGCCGGGCCGCGACGCGGCCCCGTGGCAGCGTTACAACCTCTCTCCTTCGTCACGGACGCTCCACCCGGTGTCGGTCTTCAGGTCCAGCGGCACCGTGGCGGACCCGGCCGCCGTCCTGAAGGGCGGCACGACCAGCCTGACCGGGGCCGGATCGTCCGTCACGCTCGACTTCGGCAAGGAGGTCAGCGGACTCACCACGCTGCGCTTCGCAGGGTCGGACGGTCCGCAGAAGGTCGGCGTCGCGTTCTCCGAGTCGTCCACCTACGTGGACACGACGAGCGACGCGTCGACCGGAGGCCCCCGCAGCCGCGACGGCGCCCTCTCCGTGGACGTCGACGGCGCCACGTCCTACACCACGCCCCCCGAACTGCTCCGCGGCGGCTTCCGCTACCTGACGATCTTCCTGTCCTCCGGAGGCCGGGTCGACCTGGACAAGGTGTCGCTGTCGTTCACCCCCGCGCCGACGATGAAGGACCCGTCGAAGTACGCGAACTACTTCTACTCGAGCGACGACCTGCTCAACCGCATCTGGTACGCGGGCGCCTACACCGTTCAGCTCAACACGATCTCCCCGAAGACGGGCCGGGTCTGGGAGCCCCCCGCGGCGCTGTGGGACAGCACCGGCGACATCGGCGTCGGCGACACCATCCTCGTGGACGGCGCCAAGCGCGACCGGACGGTCTGGCCCGGCGACCTCGGCATCGAGATCCCGAGCGCCTACGCGGCGTTCAACGACACCGAGTCCGCCCGCAACGCGCTCACCACCGTGTACCAGCACCAGCGCGACACCGGCGAGCTGCCCTACGCCGGGCCCGAGCTGAACAAGTACGGCTCGGACACCTACCACCTGTGGACGCTCGCCGCGAGCTGGGACTACTACCGCTACACCGGCGACACGGGCTGGGTGTCCGGCGTGTGGGACCGGTACCGGAAGGGCGTCGACTTCATCACCCGGAAGATGGACGACAAGGGCCTGGTGTCCATCACCGGGACGTCCGACTCCGTCCGGATCCTGGCCAAGGGCGAGAACCTCATCGCGAACGTGCTGATGTGGCGCGTCCTCGACACCGGCTCGCAGCTCGCCAAGGCGCAGGGCGACGACTCCCTGGCCGCGTCCTACGCCGAGCGGGCCGCCGCGCTCCGCACCGCCATCAACGCGAACTTCTGGGACGAGGCCGCCGGCGCGTACAAGTTCTATCCGAACTCGACGATCCACCCGCAGGCGGACAACTCCCTCGCCGTCTGGTACGGGCTCGCGGACCGGCGGCAGGCGCGCCGCATCAGCGAGTCCCTCAAGGGCAACTGGAACGAGATCACCTCGACCGCCCCCGAGAACAAGGGCAACCCCGGCGTCTTCTCCGGGTCCATGGAGGTGAACGCCCACTTCGCCGCCGGGGGTCAGGCCGCCGACCAGGCCGGCGTGGACATCATCCGACGCCAGTGGGGCTACATGCTCAACCACCCGGAGGGGACCGGCAGCACTTTCTGGGAGTCGTTCCGCAACCCGGGAGACGGGTGCGTCTTCTGCAGTTCCTACGTCAGCCTCGCCCACGCCTGGGCGACGGGCCCGACACCGGCTCTCACGTTCTCCGTGCTCGGCCTGAACCCCACCGGCACGGGCGGACGGTCGTTCGACTTCGTCCCGCACCCGGCCGACCTCACGTTCGCGCAAGGCCGGATCACCACGCCGGCCGGCGCCGTCGACGCCTCCTGGAAGGTCTCCGGCGGGACGTACACCGCGCACCTGAAGGCTCCGGGCACCACCGTCGGCCGCGCCGGCGTGCCGACGTTCGGAGCCCGGATCGAGGTCCGCGTCGACGGACGCCTCGTCTGGGACGGCACCCGCCCACGAGCCGCGGCCGACCTGAAACTGGGTGTCCACAGCGACGGCGAGTACGTGTACATCGAGGGCCTCCGCGGCTCGCACCGGCTCCAGAGCGACCGCGCATGACCGCCTCCTCGCGCAGGCCACTGCGCGGTCTGGCGGCCGCGGTCGGCTCCGGCTCCCACACCTTCCACGGCACCGTCTCCTGACGCACCGTCCGGTGGGCCGCGCCCCGGCGGCCCACCGGACCGGCGCCCCGCTGTCCCTACCGCTCCACCCACCCCCCTGAGGAGCCCAGCATGAACGAGTTGTCGCGGAGAAGGTTCGTCCAGGCAGGCGGGGTCGCCGCCGCCGCGGTCACGGCGAGCGGCGCGGTCGCGGCGCCCGCCCTGGCGTCGCCCGCGGCCGCCCCGCACCGGACGCTGCACCCCACCGACCTGCGGGTCGACCACCTGCCGGCCCCGCTCGGCATCGACGACACGGCCCCGACGCTCGGCTGGCGGTTCGCCGCCGGGCCGCGCGACGCCGTCCAGAGCGCCTACCAGGTGCGGGTGGCGACCACGGACGCCCGCCTCGCCCGCCCCGACCTGTGGGACTCCGGCAAGGTCGCCGGGGACGCTGTCTCGGCCGTGTACGCGGGACGCGCGCTGAAGTCCCGGCAGCGCGCGTCGTGGCAGGTCCGCGTGTGGGACGGGCAGGGCCGCGCGTCCGCGTGGAGCGAGCCGTCCCACTTCGAGATGGGCCTGCTCGCCCCCGCCGACTGGACGGCCGCGTGGATCGGGAACCCGGTGTGGGCGGCCGACCCGGCGCCCGCGCCCGCGACGGTCGCGTTCGCCGCCCGCACCGCCCGGTACGTCCGGGTGAACGTGACCCGGCTCGGGCTGCCGATCAAGGAGGGCTGGCCCTACAAGGTGTCGCGGCTCCAGCTCGCCGAGATCCAGGTGCTGGACGGGGCGTCGGGCCCGAACCTCGCGGCGAAGGCCCCGGTCACCGCGTCGGAGAGCTACACCGTCGCGGGCCAGTGGGAGCCGAAGGCCGTCACGGACGGCAACCTCACCAGCGACGCCGCGCCCTTCGGCTACACGAGCCTGGAGCGCAAGGACCAGGACCTCGCCGCGCCCATCTGGGTCCAGATCGACCTCGGCAGGGAGCAGCGGTTCGACCGGATCCTGCTCTACCCGCGCACGGACGAGACGACCGACGACGGCAGGACCCCCAACTTCCCGGAGGACTTCACCGTCCAGACCTCCGGCGACGGCACGGCGTTCGACACGGCCGCCGCGGTCAGGGGCCAGGAGGCGCCGCCGCCGCTGCGCCGCCAGCCCGAGGCCCTTCCCGTCTTCAAGCGCGAGTTCACTATCGGCAGGCGCGTCCGCACGGCCCGGCTGTACGCCACCGCCCTGGGCGTCCTGGACGTCACCGTGAACGGCCGTCCCGTCAGCGACGCCGTCCTCGAACCGCCCTACAGCAAGTACAAGGAGCGGATCGTCTACTCCACCTACGACGTGACCAGGCTGCTCCACCGCGGCGGCAACACCGTCGAGGTGGAACTGGGCACCGGCATGGCTCACGTGCCTCCGACGCCCGGCCGCTACGAGAAGCTCACCCGCTCGGACGGCAAGCCCGCGTTCATCGGCCAGCTGGAGATCACCTACACCGACGGATCGCGCGAGGTCGTGGCGTCCGACGCGTCCTGGCGCACGGCCCTCGGCGCGACCACGTTCACCAACTGGTACGGCGGCGAGGATCACGACGCGCGCCGCACCCGGCGGGACTGGACGGCCGCGGTGCGCGTCGCCGCGCCCACCTCCCGGCTCGCGGCCCGCATGTCGCCGCCGATCGTCCCCGTCGAGACGCTCCGCGCCAAGAAGATCACCAGCCCGAAGGACGGCGTCCACGTCGTCGACCTCGGCGTCAACTTCGCGGGCTGGCCGCTGCTGCGCGTCAGCGGCCCGGCCGGGACGAAGGTGACGATGCGCCCCGGCGAGCTCCTCAACGCCGACGGGACCGTCAGCCAGCACACCACCGGCTCGCCCATCTGGGACGCCTACACCCTCTCCGGCGACGGCACCGAGACGTGGCATCCCCGGTTCTGCTACCACGGCTTCCGCTACCTGCAGCTCGAAGGGCTGCCGGGGGAGCCGGACGACGGCACCGTCACCGGGATCGTCCTGCGGGCGGGCAACGCCAGGGCGGGCTCGTTCACCAGCTCGCACGGCCTCCTCAACGACATCCACAAGATCATCGACCGGGCCGTGCAGAGCAACATGTACTCCGTCCTCACCGACTGCCCGCACCGCGAGAAGCTCGGCTGGCTGGAGCAGGCCAACCTCGTGTTCCCCGCCGTCGCCCGCAACTACGACGTCACCGCCTACTACGGCGAGCTCGTCCGCGACATCGCCGAGGCCCAGACCGAGGACGGCCTCGTCCCGGACATCGCGCCGGAGTTCACGGTGTTCTCCGGCGGGTTCAGGGACGACCCCAACTGGGGCAACGTCATCGTGTTCGCGCCCTGGCAGATGTACCGCGCGTACGGCGACGAGGCGACGCTGCGCGCCTACTACCCGAACATGGTCCGCTACGTGGACTACCTGTCCGCGAAGGCTAAGGGGCATCTGCTCGACTACGGCCTCGGCGACTGGATCACCTTCGACGACAGCACCCCGAAGGGGGTGACCGCGACCTTCGGCTACCACCGGGCCGTCACCGCCCTCGCGCGGATCGCGAAGGTCGTCGGGAAGGACGCCGACGCCGCGCGGTACGAGTCGCTCGCGGGCGAGATCGGCTCGGCGTTCGACGCGAAGTACGCCACCGGCGACACCTACGGGTCCGGGAGCCAGGCGTGCGACGCCCTCGCTCTCGACATGGGCGTCGTGCCGGCGGACAGGAGAGAAGCGGTCCTGGCCCACCTGGTGAAGAGCATCGAGGCCAAGGGCTACCACCTGACGGTCGGCGAGATCGCGCTGCCGTCGGTGTTCCACGTGCTGTCCGCCGCCGGGCGCGACGACGTCATCCACGCCGTCGCCACGCAGACCGGCAACCCCAGCTACGGCTACCAGGTCGTGCACGGCGCGACCTCGCTGACCGAGAACTGGGACGGGCCCACCTCGGGCGCCTCGCAGAACCACTTCATGCTCGGCGCGATCGACGAGTGGTTCCACGCCGGCCTCGCGGGCCTCGGCCAGGCCGACGACTCGATCGGGTTCGCGACCCTCCTCGTCCGGCCGGCGGTCGTCGGGGACGTCACCTACGCGGCCGCGACCTACGAGACGCCGCGCGGGCGCGCCGCGTCCTCGTGGCGCCGCGCCGGGAAGAGGCTCCGGCTGGACGTCACCGTCCCGCCGGGGACGCGGGCCCGCGTGGAGTACCCGCTCCTCGGCGGATCCGCGAGGCCGAAGGCGCCGGAGGGGGCCGGATGGATCGGCGTCCAGAACGGCCGCGCCGTCTTCGAGGTCGGCTCCGGCGACTGGACCTTCCCGGGGGTGTCGTGACAGCCGGATGAGCGGTCCGCCCCCGCCCTCCGGTGCGCTAAAGCCACGGCTGCTGACAGTCAGGATCCGTGACCGCAGGGCGTCGGAGGGCGGGGATCGCGTGGACGCGGAACGAGGGGAGCCCGACCTCGGCATGCTGGCGGGCCGGTTGACGCGGGCGCTCCAGGAGGGAGCTGTTCCGCCGGCTCGCCGAGCAGGGGCACCCCGGCGTCCGGCCGCGGCACGGCACCGTCCTGGCCTTCCTCGAACCCGAGGGCGTGCGCGCGACCGAGCTGTCGGCCCGGTCCGGGCAGCACAAGCAGATCGTCGGCACGATCGTGGACGAGCTGGTGGAGCTCGGGTACGTCCGCCGCGAACCCGACCCGGGCGACCGCCGCGCCAAGCGGGTCGTGCCCACCGCGCGCGGCCTCGACGAGATCGCCAAGGCCCGCGCGGTCCTCGCCTCCATCGAGGACCGCCACCGGCGTGCCCTCGGCGACGAGCGCTTCACCGTCTTCAGGGACGCGCTCGCCGAGGTCGCCCGTTCCCAGCGCGACTGGGACCGGGGCGCCCAGACCGCCCGCGGGCCGGGCGAGCGACGGGCCCGGGCATGTTTGACGGCACATCTCAGGGCAGGAGAGCGCACGGCACACAGTCGAGGGAGGAGGGACACCGTGACCGTACCGGACGTGGATCTCATCGACGGGACCGCGATGCCGCAGCTCGGCTTCGGGGTCTTCCAGGTGGGGAACGACGAGGCCGAGAGCGCCGTGACGATCGCCCTGCGGAACGGCTACCGCAGCATCGACACCGCCAGCGCCTACGGCAACGAGGAAGGCGTGGGGCGCGCCCTGCGCGCGTCGGAGCTGCCGCGCGACGAGCTGTTCGTCACCAGCAAGGTGTGGAACAGCGAGCAGGGCTACGACGACGCCCTGCGCGCCTACGAGGCGAGCCTGCGCCGCCTCGGCCTGGAGTACCTGGACCTCTACCTGATCCACTGGCCGATGCCGGGCCGCGACAGGTACCTGGAGACCTGGCGGGCGCTGGAACGGCTGAAGCACGACGGGCGGGTCCGCGCGATCGGCGTCTCCAACTTCACCGTGGAGACGCTGCGGCGCGTCATCGACGAGGCCGACGTGGTCCCCGCCGTCAACCAGATCGAGCTGCACCCGTACTTCCAGCAGGACGGGATGCGCGCCTTCCACCGCGACCACGGCATCCGCACCGAGGCGTGGGCGCCGCTCGGTCAGGGGCACGGGCTCCTGGACGACCCCGCGCTCGACCGCATCGCCCGGGCCCACGGCCGCACCCCCGCCCAGGTCGCGCTGCGCTGGCACCTGCAGATCGGGAACGTGGTCATCCCGAAGTCGGCGACGCCGTCCCGGATCGCGGAGAACATCGACGTGTTCGGCTTCGAGCTGACGCCGGACGACATGAAGACGCTCGGCGAGATGGACAAGGGCCTCCGCTTCGGGCCCGACCCGGCGACGTTCGAGACGGACTAGCGCTCCGGACTAGCGCAGCTCCCCGACGCCGACGAGCCCGGCGAACCGCTCGCCGTCGGTCACGACGCCCCGGTCGAGCCATTCGCGCGGCCCGGTGAGCCCCGGATGCAGCAGTTCGAACCCGTCGAAGAACTCCAGGATCCGGGCGCGGGGACGGGCGCCGAGCCGCGCGCTGGCGCCCTGGTAGACGCGCTCGGCCTGCGCCATCCGCTCGGGGAAGGCGTCCGAGGCCAGGTGCGACAGGATCAGCCGGCTGCCGGCCGCCAGCGCGTCCCGGTAGCGGGCGACGAGCGCGTGCGGGTCCTCGGCGTCCATGATCGGGCAACCGCAGCCGCGCGGCAACGCCGGCGCGGCGCGCCGGGCGGCGGCCGCCGGGAGACCCCCAAGATCGTGACTGTGGGTGGTCGAGCGTAACGTTCCGTGCATGGGGGAGGATCGGGGGAGCTGGACGGGGCCCGGCGGGTTACGGGTGACGGCGGTGCGGCTGACCGGCGCGCACCGGGTGTGGGCGGACTTCGCCGGCGTGCGGGGGGCCACGGCGCTGCTGGTGACGCGGGACGGGGTGCCCGTCGGCCGCGGCTACTACCCGTCGGTCGAGGATCTCGCCGAGATCGTCGACCTGGCGGAGCTGCGCTCGGGATAGCGGTTGCGCGGACGCCCCCGCGCGTGTAGTCGGTTACTGGTGGGACAGCGCAGGTGTGACGTCGCCGTGGTCGGATCGCTCAACGCCGACCTGGTGGTGGGAGTGGAGCGGCGGCCGGCGCCGGGGGAGACCGTGCTCGGGTCCGACCTGGCCACGCATCCGGGCGGCAAGGGGGCCAACCAGGCGGTCGCGGCGGCGCGGCTCGGCGGCCGGGCCGCGATCGTCGGCAGGGTCGGCGACGACGGGCACGGCGCCCTGCTGCGCGACGCCCTGGCCGCGGCCGGCGTGGACCTCGCGCACCTGGCGGCCACCCCGGGCGTCCCGACGGGCGTCGCGCTGATCGCGGTCGGGCCGGACGGCGACAACAGCATCATCGTCTCGCCCGGCGCCAACGCCAGGCTCGGCCCCGCCGACGTCGAGGCGGCCCGCGCGCTGATCGAGAGCGCCCCGGTCGTGTCGCTGCAGATGGAGGTGCCGCTGCCCGCCGTGGAGGCCGCCGCCGGGCTCGCCGCCCGCGCGGGCCGCCGGGTCGTGCTGAACCTCTCGCCGTCCGCGCCCGTCCCGGACGGGCTGCTCGCCCTCTGCGACCCCCTCGTCGTCAACGAGCACGAGGCCGCCTTCCTGCTCGGCGGGGACGGCGACCCCGGCCGGATGGCGGAGGAGCTCGCCGGCTTCGGGCCCCGCTCGGTCGCGGTCACGGTCGGCGCCGACGGCGTCGTCGTCGCCGACGGCCGGGGCACCGCAGCCGTCCCGTCCCCGCGGTCGGAGGCCGTCGACACCACGGGCGCCGGCGACGCCTTCACCGCCGCGCTGTGCCTGCGGCTCGCGCGCGGCGACTCCCTGCGGGACGCGGCCCGCTACGCCACCCGGGTCGGCGCCGCGGCCGTCCGGCGCCCCGGCGCGCAGAGCTCGTTCCCCACCCCGGACGAAGTGCCCGCCCTCTAGTTCACCGGTCGGTGAGGGCGCAGCCGGTACAGCTCGTCGGCGGCGTCGTGGACGTCCGAGCCCAGGTCGAACGCGCTGAGCAGGTACAGGTCGTCGGCGGTCTCGATCTCCAGGATCCGCGTGTGCAGGAGCAGCCGGCGCCGCTCGTCCACCCTGATGGAGACCACCTCGTCCCAGCGCAGGCGGCGGCGCCGGGCATAGCCGGTCACGACGGTGAGGCCCTCGCGGTCGGCGGCGAGCCGGACCGGGACGATCAGGTCGCGCAGCGCGAGCACGTTCAGGCCGATCGCCGCCGCGCCCGCCAGGAACCGGAACTGGGGGTCGTGGGAGTACAGCACGAGCAGCGCCGTGACGGCCGCCGCCGCCGCGCACTTGACCACCACATGACCTGGCGGTACGCGCCACCGCCGCTCCTGAGCCGCCTCCATGCCGCCGACCATAGCCCCCGCCGGGCCCTGCCCGCGCCATGGATCGGTCCGATACCGTCGGGGCCATGCGACTCGGTGTGCTGGACGTGGGTTCGAACACGGTGCATCTCCTGGTGGTGGACGCCCACCAGGGCGCGCGGCCCCTCCCCGCGTACTCCCACAAGGCGGACCTGAGACTCGCCGACCATCTGGAGGACGGCGAGCGGCTCTCCGAGGACGGCGAGACGCTGCTGCGCGACTTCGTCGACGAGGCGCTTCAGGTCGCCGAGGACAAGGGCGTGGAGGACCTGGTCGCGTTCGCCACCTCCGCCGTCCGCGACGCGTCCAACGGCGAGGACGTCCTGGCGCGCATCCGTGCGGACAAGCGGATCGACATCCGGGCGCTGTCCGGCGAGGAGGAGGCGCGGCTGACGTTCCTCGCCGTCCGGCGCTGGTTCGGCTGGTCCTCGGGGCGGCTGCTGGTGGTCGACATCGGCGGCGGCTCGCTGGAGGTCGCCTCCGGCATCGACGAGGAGCCGGACGCGGCGTTCTCCCTGCCGCTCGGCGCCGGGCGCCTCACCCGCGACTGGTTCACCGCCGACCCGCCGCCCGCCGAGGAGGTCCGCAACGTGCGCCGGCACGTCCGCGCGGAGATCGCGCGGCGGGTCGGGGACGTCGCCCGGTACGGGGCGGCCGACCACGCGGTCGCCACGTCCAAGACGTTCAAGCAGCTCGCCCGGATCGGCGGCGCCGCCCCGACGGCCGACGGCCCCTACCAGCGGCGCGTCCTGGCGGGCGAGGCCCTCACCGAGTGGACCGACAAGCTCGCCGCGATGCCCTCCGCCGAGCGCGCCGAGCTGCCCGGGGTGTCGGAGCGGCGCGCCCCGCAGCTGCTCGCGGGCGCCATCGTCGCCGACGCGGCGATGGACCTGTTCGAGCTGCCCGAGCTGGAGATCTGCCCGTGGGCGCTGCGCGAGGGCGTCATCCTGCGCCGCCTCGACATGATCACCGGCTGAGCGCGCGGAGCGGCCTCACGACCAGTTCGGGTGGCCGAGCACCCGGCCCTCGGGCGTGACGGCGCGGTCGCCGGTGCCGTCCGCGCGGACGGCGCGGATCACCGGGTCGGTGACCTCGCCGCGCACATAGGCGAGCCAGCGGCCGCCGCCCGACCACGCCGGGTCCATGTCGCGCGCGGCTCCGGACGTCAGCGCGTGCGCGCCGGACCCGTCGGCGTTCATGATCCAGATGTCGCTCGCGGTGACCGGGCCCCGGACGTAGGCGATCTTGGAGCCGTCGGGGGACCACTCCGGGTCGACCGCGCGCACGCCGTCCCTGCTGATCCGCGTCCAGGCGCCGCCCGGCCGGTCCGCGTCCATGGTGTAGATCTGCTCCACGTCGGCGTCGCGCTTGCTCCAGAACACGAGCCTGCCCGAGGACGACCACATCGGGTCGTCCTTGAGGGAGCCGTCGGTGGTCAGCTGGGTGACCTGGCCGCCCCCCACGGCCATGGCGAAGATCTGCCGGACGCCGTCCTTCTCGCCCACGAAGGCCAGGCGGGCGCCGTCGGGCGACCACGCCACGCGGGTGCCGCGCACGATGCCGGTCACCTTCCGGGCGCCGGACCCGTCGGCGTTCACCACCCAGGCCTCGCCGCTCCTCTGGCCCATCCTGGTGAACGCGACGCGCCTGCCGTCCGGTGACCGCTCGGGGAGGACGTCGCAGCCCGGCCCGCCCACCAGCGTCCTCGGAGACGCCTCGCCGGGCCTGTAGACGCCGATGTCGGCGTTGCACGTCGCCGGCCACCCGGGTGCGGTGTCGATCCGGACGAACATCGGCGCGGTCGGGAACGCCGCCGCGCCCGCCGCCGCGTTCCGCGCCCCGCCGGACTCCCGCCCGGCGAAGTAGACGGCACCCGCCACGATCCCCGCGACCAGCAGCCCCGCCGCGGTCGAGGCGGCGAACACGCCGCGCCGTGACCGCCCCCGGCCCCCGGCCGGAGGGGCGGGGAACTCCCGTGCGGTGGGCGGGTCGGTGCGGCGCTCGTGGGCGGGTTCGGTCCGCGGCTCCGGCTGGGGCAGCGGCTGCGGGACCGGGACCGGAGCCGGGACGTCCTGGGAGGTCGCCGACGGGTCGGCGGCGCGCGTCGCTTCCGGGGCCGCCGCGGGGGCCACGGGCGGAGCCGTCCACATCTCGCCCAGCTCGGTCGTCACGGCGGCCTCGCCGGATCCGCCGACCAGCGCCAGGAGCAGGTCCCGGGCGCTCGGCCGCTGCGCGGGGTCCTTGCGCAGCGACGCCTGGACGAGCCCGGTCAGCGACGGCGGCAGGTCGCCGATCTCGGGGTCGGCGTGCACGGCGCGGGCCGCCATGATCTGGAACGAGCCCTGCCCGAACGGGTTGCGCCCGCTGGCGGCGAACGCCACCAGGCAGCCCCAGGCGAACACGTCCACGGCCGGAGTGACCTGCTGCGTGGTGATCTGCTCGGGCGCGATCCAGCCGGGCGTGCCGACGACCTGCCCGGTCCGGGTGTGGGAGGAGGCCATGTCCAGCGCGCGGGCGATCCCGAAATCGATCACGCGCGGCCCGGAGATGGACAGCAGCACGTTGCTCGGCTTCAGGTCGCGGTGCACCAGGCCCGCGCTGTGGATGGCGACGAGCGCGGCGGCCACGCCCACCGCGACGCCGTGCAGCATCCCCGGCGACAGGGCCCCGTTCGCGCTGACGTGCTGGAGCAGCGACGGCCCGTCGATGTACTCGGTCACCATGTAGGCCAGGCCGAGGTCCTCGCCGTGCTCCAGGACCTGCGCCGTGCAGAACGACGCCACGCGCTGGGCGTTGGCGGCCTCGTCGTGGAAGCGCGCGAGGAACGTCCTGTCGCCCGCCAGCTCGGCCCGGACCACCTTCACGGCCACGGCCCGCCCGTCGGCGTCGCGGCCGAGGTAGACGGCGCCCATCCCGCCCTCGCCGATCTTGGCCTCGATCCGGTACCGGCCGATCCGGGAGGGGTCGTCCGGGCGCAGCTCACCCAGGGAGGTCGCGTCCATGGAGTCTCACCTTCCGCCCCCACGGAGCCACGTCTTGGCGACCGCCCCACGGCGGCACGCGGCCCCAACGCCTCCATACGATGACAGAGGAGGCGGTGAGGTTCTAGCGCGGGCCGCCCGATCTCGCCTCAGTGGAAGTTCCGGGCCCGGACGCGGCCGGGGACCGGCAGGCGGCGCAGCCGGGTGGCCCGGACGTTGGTGACCCCGTCCACGCGTTCCAGACGGCCGCTGACCAGCAGCGCCTGGGAGTCGACGGCCAGGCCGCGGTACCGCTGGAACACCTGCGGCGGGCACACCACGTTGATGATGCCGGTCTCGTCCTCCAGGGTCATGAACACGATGCCTCCGGCCGTCGGCGGGCGCTGCCGGTGGGTGACGAGCCCGGCGACGACGACGTTGGTCTCGCCCGGCGTCTCCGCGAGCCGCGCGGACGGCAGCGCGCCCAGCTCGTCCAGCGCCTCCCGGACGTGCGCGACGGGATGGGTGTGGGAGACGCCGGTGGCCCACAGGTCGGCGAGGGTCTCCTCGATCGGCGTCATCGCCGGGAGGGCGGGCGCGGACGCGCCCGGCGTGACGCCCTCGATCCGCCCCGGGCCGGAGCCCGCCAGCGCGCCCGCCGCCCAGAGGGCCTCGCGCCGCGACAGGCCGAACCGGTCGAACGCGCCCGCGGTGGCGAGCGCCTCCAGGGCGCCGGCCGACAGCGGCACGCGGCGGGCGAGATCCTCCATGCTCGTGTAGGGGCGTCCGGCCGCGATGGCCTCGGCGGTGTCGTCCCCCAGGTTGCGGACGCCCGACAGCCCCAGCCGTATCGCGGGCTGCGGGACGGCGGGCGCGTGGGGATGGCCGGAGCCGGCCTCGACGGGCTCCTCCAGGGTGGGGTGGACGTCGCTGGCGTTGATGTCCACGCCCCGGACCACGACACCGTGCCGCCGGGCGTCGGCGAGAAGGCTCTGCGGGCTGTAGAACCCCATCGGCTGGTTGCGCACCAGGGCCGCGGTGAACGCGGCGGGGTGGTGGCGCTTCAGCCAGGCGCTCGCGTACACCAGATGCGCGAAGCTCTGCGCGTGCGACTCGGGGAACCCGAACCCGGTGAAGCCGAGGATCTTCTCGTACACGCTCTCCGCGACGGGGGCCGGGATGCCGCGCTCGGCCATCCCGTCGAGCAGCCGCCGCCTCAGCCGCTCGACGCGCTCGGGGGCGCGCTTGGCGCCCATCGCCTGCCGGAGCTGGTCGGCCTCGGCGGGGGTGAAGCCCGCGCAGTCGACGGCGAGCTGCATCATCTGCTCCTGGAACAGCGGGACGCCGAGCGTGCGGGACAGGGCCGGCTCCATCAGCGGGTGCGGGCAGTCGGCGGGCTCCAGGCCCTTGCGCCGCCGCAGGTAGGGGTGCACGGACCCGCCCTGGATCGGCCCCGGCCTGATCAGCGCCACCTCCACCACCAGGTCGTAGAACTCGCGGGGCCTCAGACGGGGCAGCGTCGCCATCTGCGCCCGCGACTCGACCTGGAACACCCCGACCGTGTCGGCGTCGCACAGCATGTCGTAGACCTCCGGGTCGTCCGGGGGGATCGACTGGAGGTCGTGCCGGACCCCGTGGTGCTCGGCCACCAGGTCGAAGCAGTCGTGCAGCGCCGCGAGCATCCCGAGCCCGAGCAGGTCGAACTTGACGAGCCCGGCCGCCGCGCAGTCGTCCTTGTCCCACTGCAGGACGGTGCGGCCCGGCATCGTCGCCCACTCGATCGGGCAGATCTCCCCGACGGGCCGGTCCGCGATGACCATGCCGCCGGAGTGGATGCCGAGGTGGCGGGGGAGCGCCAGCATCCGGTCCGCCAGCTCCTTCACCGGCGCCGGGATGCCGGCCTCCGTCCCGACGGGGTCGCGCGGGTCGATGCTCTTCGACCACGCGTCCTGCTGGCCGGGGGAGAACCCGAGCGCGCGCGCCGCGTCCCGGACGGCCATGCGCGGGCGGTAGCTGATGACGTTCGCGACCTGCGCCGTGCGCTCCCGCCCGTACTTCTCGTAGACGTACTGGATGGCCTCCTCCCGGCGCCGGTGCTCGATGTCCAGGTCGATGTCGGGCGGGCCGTCCCGCCCCGGCGACAGGAACCGCTCGAACAGCAGGCCGTGCCGGACGGCGTCGACCCCGGTGATGCCGAGCGCGTAGCAGACCGCCGAGTTGGCCGCCGATCCCCGGCCCTGGCACAGGATCCCCCTGCTCCGGCAGAACTCCACGATGTCGTGCACGATCAGGAAGTAGCCGGGGAAGCGGAGCTGCTCGATGACGTCCAGCTCGCGGGCGATCTGCTCGTAGGCGCCGGAGATCCGCTCCCGCTCGGGCGGCCCGTACCGCCGGAGCGCCCCCTCCTTCACGAGGCGCCGCAGCCAGCTCGCCTCGTCGTGCCCGTCCGGGACGGGCCAGTCGGGCAGCCGGGGCGCGACCACGTCGAAGTCGAACCGGCACTCCTCCGCCAGCGCGACCGTCCGCTCGCGGACGCCGGGGAACCGCGCGAGCCGTCCCGCCATCTCCGCGCCGCTGCGGATGTGGGCGGTGCCGGCCGCCGGAAGCCAGCCGGCCATGTCGTCCAGGCCGCGCCGCGCCCGGACGGCGGCCATGGCCTGCGCGAGCCGCGCGTCGGCGCCGGGCGCGGCGAAGTGCACGTTGTTGGACGCCACCACGTCCACCCGGACCCGGCGCGCCAGCGCGAACAGGGCGTCGTTGCGCAGGTCGTCGTCGGGCTGATCGTGGTCGACCAGCTCGACGAACACGTTGTCGCGGCCGTAGGCGGCGACCAGCTCGCGCAGCTCCCGCTCCGCCGCGTCCGGGCCGCCCGCCTCCAGCGCCGCCGGGACCGGGCCCTTCCGGCAGCCGGTGAGGACGGCCCAGTGGCCGCCGTGCGCCTCGGCCAGCGCGTCCGCGTCGTAGACGGGCCTGCCCTTCCGTCCTCCCGCGAGCTGCGCGGACGTGATCGCCGAGCAGAGCCGCGCGTACCCGGGGGCGCCCCGGGCGAGGACCAGCAGGTGCCGGCCGGCCGGGTCGGGCTCGCCGGTCCGCGGCCCGGGCATGCCGAGACCCAGCTCCGCGCCGAACACCGTGCCGATCCCGGCCTCGCCCGCGGCCCGCGCGAACTGCACCGCCCCGTACATGCCGTCGTGGTCGGTGACGGCCATCGCCTGCACGCCGAGCCGCGCCGCCTCGGCGACCAGCGAGGCGGGGTCGCTCGCCCCGTCCAGGAAGCTGAACGAGGAGTGGACGTGCAGCTCCGCCCACGGCACCCGGGCCTCGGCGCGGCGGGGGACGCCGGCCGGCTCCGGCGGCGGCTCGGGCGCCCGCCCGCCGGGCCGCCACGACAGCCGCTCCTCGAACTCCCGCCACGGGATCGGCGGATTGTGCCATCCCATCAGCCGGAGAGCCCCTCACTCATGAACGGCGGCTCGGTCGTGGAAGGCCGCTCAGTCATAGACGGCCTCGACGTGCCAGCGCCCGCCCTCGACGGCGAGCAGGTAGGCGGCGCCGTCGTCGGTGGTGACCTGGAACCGGGCGCGGCGACCCGGCTGGAACCTCGGCGTCGACTTCCTGCCCGGGTCGCTCGGCTTCGATCCGCTCGGCTGGAGCCCCGACCCCGGCTTCGCGTCCCGGGTGCT
>NZ_JBFARL010000143.1:0-21602 GCF_040674655.1 Actinomadura sp. NPDC049753
GGACGCGGGAGCGGCTGACCGCGGTGCTCGGGGTGAGCGCGGCGCTCGGCGACCACCTGGCGCGGCACCCGGACCACTGGCGCGTGCTGCGCGACGGCGTCGCGGGCCCGCTCGGAAGCCCCCGCGACGACCTGCTGGCCGCCGTGGGCGCCGATCCGGCGGCGCCGGAGCCGGTGGCCCTCGGCGAGGACGCGCTCGTCGCGCTCCGCGTCGCCTACCGCCGCCGCCTCCTGGCGCTGGCGGGACGCGACCTGATCGGCGCGGCGGACGTCGCCGAGGTCGCCGCCGAACTGGCCGACCTCGCCGCCGCCGCGCTGGAGGCCGGCCTCGCGATCGCCCGCGCCGAGGTCCCCGGGCACGAGGCGTGCCGGCTCGCCGTGATCGGCATGGGCAAGTGCGGGGGCCGCGAGCTCAACTACGTCAGCGACGTCGACGTGGTCTTCGTGGCGGAGGCGCGGGACGGGCAGGACGAGGACGCCGCGCTGCGCACCGCCACCCGGCTGGCGTCGGCGATGATGCGGGCCTGCTCGGCCACGACCGAGGAGGGCGCGCTGTGGGAGGTGGA
Source organism: Actinomadura sp. NPDC049753 (assembly GCF_040674655.1). Lineage (NCBI taxonomy): Bacteria > Bacillati > Actinomycetota > Actinomycetes > Streptosporangiales > Thermomonosporaceae > Actinomadura > Actinomadura sp. NPDC049753. Next base: position 566 of record NZ_JBFARL010000143.1, read on the forward strand.
CGCGGCGCTGCGCCCCGAGGGGAGATCCGGGCCGCTGGTGCGGACGCTCGCCAGCCACCGCGCCTACTACGAGCGGTGGGCCAAGACGTGGGAGTTCCAGGCGCTGCTGAAGGCCCGTCCCGTCGCGGGCGACGCCGACCTCGGCGCCCGCTACCTCGACACGATCACCCCGATCGTGTGGAAGGCCGGCGAGGGCGAGGGCTTCGTCGAGGACGTCCAGGACATGCGCCGCCGCGTCGAGGCGGACCTGAACCAGCGCACCGCCGACTCCGAGCGGCAGCTCAAGCTCGGGCCGGGCGGGCTGCGCGACGTCGAGTTCGCGGTCCAGCTGCTCCAGCTCGTCCACGGCCGCGCCGACGAGACGCTCCGCAGCCCGACCACGCTGGACGCCCTGGCCGACCTCTCCCGGGGCGGCTACGTCGCGCGCGACGACGCGGCGGCGCTGGCGTCGGCGTACCGGTTCCTGCGGCGCGTGGAGCACCTCGTCCAGCTGCACCGCCTGCGCCGCACCCACCTCGTCCCGGACGACGAGGCCGGCCTGCGCCGCCTCGGCCGCGCCCTCGGCCTGCGCACCGACCCGGTGGGGGAGTTCACCGCGATGTGGCGGCGGCACGCCCGGGAGGTCCGCCGCATCCACGAGAAGCTGTTCTACCGGCCGCTGCTGCGGGCCGTCGCGCGGCTGCCCGGGGAGGAGGCCCGGCTCACCCCGGAGGCGGCCCGGGTCCGGCTGGAGGCGCTCGGGTACGCCGACCCGGCGGGCGCGCTGCGGCACATCGAGGCGCTGACCGCGGGCGTGTCGCGGCGGGCCGCGATCCAGCGGACGCTGCTGCCGGTCATGCTCGGCTGGTTCGCCGACGCGCCCGACCCCGACGCGGGCCTGCTCGGGTTCCGGCAGGTCAGCGACGCCCTCGGGACCACGCCCTGGTACCTGCGGCTGCTGCGCGACGAGGTGACCGTCGCCGAGCGGATGGCGTGGGTGCTCGGCTCCAGCCGCTACGCCACCGACCTGCTGCTGCGCGCCCCCGAGGCGGTGGCCCTGCTGGGCAGCGACACCGGCCTGGCCCCGCGCCCGCAGGAGGCGCTGCGCACGGAGGCGCTCGCCGCCGTCCGCCGCCACAAGGAGGGGGGCGGCGACCGCCCCGCCGAGGAGGCGACCGGGGTGGTGCGGGCGCTGCGGCGCCGCGAGCTGTTCCGCGTGGCCGTCGCCGACCTGCTCGGCCTCGTGGACGTCCGGGAGGTGGGGGAGGCCCTCACCGGCATCTCCGCCGTCACCGTCGAGGCCGCGCTCCAGGTCGCCGTCAACAAGATCGAGATGGAGTCGCGCGGGCCGCTGCCGACCCGGATGGCGGTCGTCGCGATGGGCCGGTTCGGCGGGCACGAGCTCGGCTACGGCAGCGACGCCGACGTGATGTTCGTCCACGACCCGCTGCCCGGCGCGGACGAGGGCGCCGCCGGGCGGGCCGCGCACGCCGTCGCCGAGGAGCTGCGCCGCCTCCTCGCGCTGCCCGCCCCCGACCCGCCGCTGGTGATCGATCCGAACCTGCGCCCCGAGGGGCGGCAGGGGCCGCTCGTGCGCACGCTCGCGTCCTACGCCGCCTACTACGCGCGCTGGTCGGAGCCCTGGGAGGCGCAGGCGCTGCTGCGCGCCGACCCGATGATCGGCGATCCGGGGCTGTGCGAGCGGTTCCGCGCGCTGATCGACCCCGTCCGCTGGCCGGAGGACGGCATCGGCGAGGACGCCGTCCGGCAGATCCGGCGGCTGAAGGCGCGGATGGAGTCCGAGCGGCTCCCGCGCGGCGTCGAGCGGCGCCTGCACACCAAGCTCGGGCCGGGCGGGCTGGCGGACGTGGAGTGGGTCGCGCAGCTGCTCCAGCTCCGGTACGCCCACGAGGTCCCGGCGCTGCGCACCACCCGGACGCTGGACGCGCTGGACGCCGCGGTCAAGGCCCGCCTCCTGGACGCCGAGGACGCCGAGACCCTGGCCGAGGCGTGGTGCATGGCCACCCGGGTCCGGGGGTCGCTCATGCTGGTGCGGGGCCGCGCGTCCGACCTGCTGCCGACCGAGCACCACCGCGAGCGCAGCTCCGTCGCCCGCGTCCTCGGCTACCCCGGGACGGGCGACCTCCTGGAGGACTACCGCCGGCACGCCCGCCGCGCCCGCGCCGTCGTGGACCGGGTGTTCTACGGAGCCGAGTGAGCCCCGGAACCGCCCGTCCGCCGGCCCGACCGCTGGTGGAACCGGTGCACGACGCGGGCCCGGGCGAGGAGGAGGGGCGCCGGGCAGCGCGTGTAGAGGATCCACGAGACCCACAGCGCGCCGCCGATGAGCGCCATGCCCGCCACCGCGTCCAGCACGTAGTGGTTGGCGGTGGACAGGATCACGATCACGGTGGTCGCGGGGTAGAGCACGCCGAGCAGCTTGGCCCACGTCTGCGACGCCAGCCTGACCAGCACCAGCCCGCACCACAGCGACCATCCGGCGTGCATGGACGGCATGGCCGCGTACTGGTTGGTCAGGCTCCCGGACGCGTCGCTGGCGTACAGGCCGAGCGAGTGCAGCGCGGTCACCGGGTCGACGAAGCCCTCGCTGTGCAGGAACCTCGGCGGCGCCAGCGGGTACAGCCAGAAGCCGATCAGCGCCACACCCGTGGCGATCATGATGGACGTGCGGAGCCACCGGTAGTGCTGCGGCCGGTAGCGGTACAGCCACACGACGATGGCGAGCGTCACGATGAAGTGCATCGTGGCGTAGAAGACGTTCGCGGTCCGCGCCAGCCACGGAACGGTCAGCAGCGTCTGGTTGAGGTGCAGCTCGACGTCCAGCCCCAGGAAGCGTTCGGCGCGCAGGATCTCGTCGGCGTGCGCGAACGCCGGCCCGGTGCCGTCCTGAACCAGGACGATCCGCGTCAGCGTATAGCCGGTGTAGAACAGGACGACCAGCAGCAGCTCGCGCCAGACGGGGGGCGCGGTGACCCGGCGCCGGACTGCGGCGCCGGCCTCGCTTCTGCGGGCCGCTGGGGGGGCGGATTGAGCCATGCTACCTATCTTTGCCGCCGGGTTCCTGAATGAGATCACCGCGACGAATGGTCTTCATCTCAGACCTGAGTAGTACGACCCTGATGCGGTATCCGGACTTTCGGGGGAGGGCCTGGGGGACAGCGGGGGTATCCCCGCGCCGCCGGCCCCCCGCGCGGAGCCCGATGAGCTGATCAGGAGTCAGCATAGAGGGCCATGGGTAGGTCCCGATCGCTTCAGGCGATGCGATCGGAGGGACGAATGGCCAGGTACCGGGGGATCACTGGCGTGGTGCCGGCGGGCGCCACGACTCTGGCCGCCTTAACGCTCCTCTCCCTCCCGGGAGGGACGGGCCTCGCGCGCTCGTCACCCGGTGGACCTCCTGCGGCGACCGCCACCGCGCCCGCGGCGACCCTCGCCTCGGCGGGGGCCGTCCCCCGGCTGTCGTGGGGGCGCTGCACCGGCCTGCCGTCCCCGCCGCCGAAGAGCAAGCCTCCCCGCGGGCTCCGCTGCGCGGCGCTCCCGGTGCCGCTCGACCACGCCCGGCCGTCCGGCGAGAAGATCGAACTCGCGCTGATCAAGGTGCCGGCGACCGACCCGAACCGGCGCATCGGCTCGCTGGTGTTCAACTTCGGCGGCCCCGGCGCGGAGGGCGTCGACACGCTCGCGCAGGCCGCGGGCCAGTACGCCGACCTGCGCGCCCGCTACGACCTGATCGGCCTCGACCCGCGCGGCGTCGGCCGCAGCAGCCCGGTGGCCTGCGTGGGCGACCGCCGCATGGACGCTCTCGCCGCCATGGACGACAGCCCCGACACCGCCGCCGAGGAGCGGGCGTACGCGGCCGGCCGCGCCGACTACGTGCGCCAGTGCGAGGCGCGGTCGGGGCGGCTGCTGCCGCACGTCGGCACCGCCGACGCCGCCCGCGACCTCGACATGGTCCGCGCCGCCGTCGGCGACGAGCGGCTGAACTACTTCGGCATCTCCTACGGCACCTGGCTCGGCGGCAGCTACGCGCACCAGTTCCCCGCCAGGGTGGGGCGGGCCGTCCTCGACGGGGCCGTCGACACCAGGCTCGGCCGCGCGGACCTGGCCCTCCAGCAGGCGGCCGCGTTCCAGCGCGCCCTCGGCGGCTTCGGCGCCGCCTGCGCGCGGCTCGGAAAGAAGGGATGCCCTCTCGGGACCGACGGCCCGTCCGTCGTGGCGGCCGTCGGCCGGTTCCTGGCCGGGCTCGACCGGCGCCCGCTCCGCACGCAGTCCGGGCGCAGGCTCACCCAGAGCCTCGGCACGACCGGCGTCGCCGCCGCACTCTACTCCCGGGACGCCTGGCCGTACCTGGCGCAGGGCCTCGTCGACGCGGTGAAGCGCCGCGACGGGTCGCTGCTGCTGATGCTCGCCGACGTCCAGAACGGGCGGCGGGGCGACGGCACCTACAGCAACCTCTCCGCCGCCAACACCGCCATCACCTGCGCCGACGGCGCCGACCGGCCCACCGCGAGCGACGTGCGGCGGTTGCTGCCGCGGTTCCGCGAGGCCTCGCCGATCTTCGGGACGTCGCTGGCGTGGAGCCTGCTGCAGTGCACGGGCTGGCCGGTGCAGGGCGACCCCGCCGCGCGAGAGGTGTCCGCCCCGTCCGCCGCGCCGATCCTCGTCGTCGGCAACACCGGCGACCCCGCCACCCCGTACGCGTGGGCGTCCGCGCTGACGGAGGCGCTCGGCGGGCGGGCCACCCTCCTCACGCTCAAGGGGGAGGGGCACGGCTCCTACGACACCGGCGACCCCTGTGTCCGCGGGGCCGTGCACGCCTACCTCCTGGACGGCACGGTCCCCGCCGCGGGCGCCACCTGCGGTTAGGGGACGGCGGGCCCGCTCGCCCGCGCCGATCTCGTCAACATCTGCCCCTTGCGCCGGCCGCCGGTTCGGACTGGTCTAGACCGCGACGCCTATCGAGGGAGGCCGGATGAACGGTGGCCGGACCATCACGTCCGTGATCACGATCGCGGCGCTCGGGCTCGCGCTCGCCCCGCCCGCCCGGGCCCGGGCGCAGGCGCCGCCGGGACGCGGCTGCGACCCCGGCGCCATCACCGCCCGGATGACCGACGCCGAGAAGATCGGCCAGCTGGTCATGGCGGTCACCGAGGACGGCCCGGACGGGATGCCGTCCGAGCGGACCCGCCGCGCCGTCCAGGACCTGAAGATCGGCTCGGTCATCACCTCCGAGCCGCGCACGCCGGGCCTCGCCGCCCGCTACGCCGACCGGCTCCAGCGCTGGGCGCGGGACACCCCGTCCCACCTGCCGCTGCTCGTCTCCGGCGACTTCGAGTTCGGGACGACCCACAACGTCCGCGAGGGCACCACGCCGCTGCCGAACGCCATGGGGCTCGGCGCCGCCCGCGACCCGGCGCAGGCCCGCGACGCGGCGGCCGTCACGGCCGCCGAGGCCCGCGCGATGGGCTTCCACTGGAACTACGCGCCCGTCGCCGACGTCAACACCAACCCCGCCAACCCGATCATCGGCGTCCGGTCCTTCGGGGAGCGCGCCGACCTGGTCGGCGGGCTCGTCGAGACGCAGGTCCGCGCCTACCGGCGGGCCGGGATGATCGCGACGCCCAAGCACTTCCCGGGCCACGGGGACACCGAGACCGACAGCCACCTCGGCCTGCCGTCGGTGACCTACGACCGCGCGACGCTCGACCGCGTCCACCTGCCCCCGTTCCGCCGGGCCATCGCGGCCGGCGCCGACGCGGTCATGACGGCGCACGTGGTGGTGAAGGCCGTCGACCCCGACCTGCCCGCGACGCTGTCGGAGAAGGTGCTGACCGGCCTGCTGCGGCGGGACATGGGGTTCGGCGGCGTCATCGTCACCGACGCCATGGACATGGACGCGATCGACAGGAACTGGGGCACCCGCGAGGCCACCGTGATGGCGGTCCGGGCGGGCGCCGACGTCATCATGTCGACCGGCGACTACACGGCCCACGCGCAGGCCGTGGACGCCCTGGGCGACGCCCTGCGCGACGGGACGCTGAGCCGGGCGCGGGTCGACGCGTCCGTCCGTCGCGTCCTCGGCCTGAAGTGCCGGTACCGCGTGTTCGACCACCGCTACGCCAGCCCCGCGGCCGCCGAGCGGATCTCCGGCAACCCCGCCTTCCTGCGGCGGGCCCTGGCGATGGGCGTGGCCGCCACGACGCTGGTGCGGAACGACGACGGAGTGCTCCCGTTCGATCCCGGCTCGAAGGCGCGGACACTGGTCGCGGGCGTGGTGCAGACCGGGGAGTTCGCGGACGAGGTGGCCGCCGTCGCCCGCGGCCCCGTGACGAGCTGGCAGGCCGCGACCCCGACCCCACCGACGCCGAGATAGCCGAGGCCGTCCGCCGCGCCCGCGCCGCCGGCCGGGTCCTCGTCGCCACCTACTCCTCCGGGACGCTGCCGGAAGGGCAGGCCCGGCTCGTCAGGGCGCTGCAGGCCACGGGCCGGCCCGTCGCGGCGGTGGCGACCGGCCTGCCGTACGACATCGCCTCCTACCCGTCCGTCCGCGCCTACCTGGCGACCTACGGGACGACCGCGCGGACCCGGCGCGTCGACATGACGATGCACAGGGCCGCGGCCCGCGTCGTCTTCGGCGCGCAGCCGGGCGGGCGCCTGCCCGTCACGATCAAGGGCCTGTACCCCTACGGGCACGGCCTGCGCTACTGACGGCGACCCGGGCGCGCCCGGTCCTCGACCGCGCCGGGCGCGCCCGTCCCCTCACACGACCTGCTCGACCTTCATCGGCTCCCGCAGCGCGTTGCCGACGGTGCAGTACTTCTCGTGGACGCGCGCGGCCACGGCCTTCAGGACGTCCTCCGCCTCGTCGTCCCCTTCGGGCAGCTCGACGTCATAGGTGACCGTGATCGTTCCGAGCGTGCTCGTCGCGACCTTGTCGGCCTGGACGGTCGCGGCGAGCCGCGCCATCCGGTGCCCCCGCTTGGCCGTCAGCGGCTCGACGGTGACCAGCTCGCAGCCGCCGAGCGCCGCCAGCAGCAGCTCGACCGGCGTGAAGGCGCCCTCGGTGTCCCCGTCGCCGATCGCGACCGCCGCGCCCCGGCCGTTGACGGCCCGGAAGCCGTCCTCGGTGCGCTCCACCCTGACCTCCGCCATGAACATCCCCTTCGATCGCCTGGTCTCGCACGCCTGAACGCGGGCGCCCCCGGCGTTCTTCCCTACGTGCCGAGCCTCTCCTGCTCCTGCGCCACGATCTGCCTGGCGAGATCGCGCTCGGAGATGTCGACCGCGTCGGGCGTCCGCTCCGCCAGGTCGCTGCGCCGCGCGTACTCGTCGAAGAGCATGGTCTTGACGTGCAGGATCTCCAGCATCCGCTCGTCCACGCTGCGGGGCGTCAGCAGCCGGTGCACCTGGACGGTCCGCACCTGCCCCATCCGGTGCGCCCGCGCGATCGCCTGCGTCTCCATGGTCGGCTTCACCTGCGGCTCGCAGAGGATCACCACCGACGCCGCCTGGAGGTTCAGCCCGACCCCGCCGGCCTGGATCTGCGCGAGCAGCACGGCGTGCCCCGGCTCGGCGGTGAACGCGTCCACGATCTCCTGCCGCCGCGCCGGCGGCGTCTCGCCCGAGATCGGCCCGCGGCTCCGCGGCCCGAGCGCCTCCCCGACGGCGGCCAGCACGTCCCGGAAGTAGGAGAACACCACGACCTTCAGGTCGTTCTCGGCGGCCTCGTCCACCAGCTCCTTCAGCCGGTCGAGCTTCGCCGACCGCTTCGGCACGGCATAGGCCGCCCGGCGCATCGCCATGAAGTTCCCCGCCGCGACGGCCTTGCGGTAGGCGGCGGCGTCCGCCCGGCTGAACTCCTCCAGCTCGTCGACGTGCACGACCTCGGGCAGCTCGACGAGCACGTCCCGCTGGTTGCGCCGCAGGTACACCGGCGCGACGGCCGACCGGAACGCCCGCGCCCCCATCGCCGCGTCGTGCGGGCGGACCCGCTCGGCCACGTCGGGCCGCAGGTGGGCCACGAGGCTGCGGAACTCCTCGACCCGGTTCTCCATCGGCGTCCCGGTGAGGAACAGCACGTTCTCCGTTCTGCGGCACCACTGCGCCACGGCGCGGGCGCGGCGCGTCTCGTGGTTCTTGGCGTAGTGGGCCTCGTCCACCACGAACATGCCGATCTCCACGTCCTCCGGGACGTTCAAGGAGTGCAGCGTGGCGAGCGTCGTCACGGCAATGCCGCCGTCGCCGGCCCACTTGCGCAGCGCCCCCGCGCGCCCGGACCCGTGCAGCGGGTGCGCGGCGATCGCGCTGCGGGTCTCGATCTCCCGGACCCAGTTGATCAGCACGCTCGCCGGGCACGCCACCAGGAAGTGCGTCGCGCCCCGCGCCCGCAGATGCGCCATCGCCGCGATCGCCTGGACCGTCTTCCCGAGCCCCATCTCGTCGCCCAGGATCACCCGCTTCTGGACGAGCGCGAACCGCGCCCCGAACGCCTGGTACCCGCGCAGCGACACCCGGCGGAACTCGTCGTCGAGCGGCTGCGCCTTGACCCGCGCCGCGAGGTCGCCCGGCAGGAACCCCTCGGCGGCCTCCCGCTCCGGGTCCGCCGCCGCGAGCTCGGCCAGGAGGGTCTGGTAGTCGGCCGCCCGCAGCTCGAAGTCGATCCACGCCTCGTCCGGCGACACGTGCGGGCGCAGCAGGTCCACCGACGCCTGGGACATCAGCAGCCGGGCTTCGCGCGCCTCCGAGGCGGCGAGGGCATCCGCCAGCTCGCCGACCGCCTCCCGCGCCCGCTCGCGCCGCGCCGGCGGCGTGAGAAGTCTGCGCCACCACGACCCGGCCGGCCGCGCGTCCTGCACCAGCGGCCCGATGCGCTCGTCCACCTCCTCGGCGACCGCGCGCGCCCGCGGCAGCTCCGGCCCCGCGTTCACCAGCCGGTGCAGCGCGACGACCGCGGGGGTCATCGCCTCGTCGCGCCGGTCGACGTCGATCCGCACCGTCGTCGACGCCTCCGCCGCCTCCGCCAGGCTCCCGGCCGCCGCGTGGAGCTGCTGCGCCGTCTGGGGCCCGATCCCGGGCAGGAGCTGGAGCTTGTACGGGGTCGAGTCCAGCACGTCCACGACGCTGGTGAACCCGGCCTCCTCCAGGGGCCCGAGCCGGAGCCGCCCGTCGGTGACGTCCTTCAGCCGGGCCAGCGGAATCGACGTCAACTGCTCGCGCGCCGCCTCGGCCCGCAGCGGCGCCAGCGCCGCGTGCACCTCGGCCAGCGCCCGCCGATGGTCGGCGACCAGGTCGCGCGCGGCCTCCAGCAGCGAGTACCCGCCCCTCAGGACGTCCTTGGCCTCGTACGCCATCCCGACCCCCAACCCGCGCGCTCGGCCCACATGATGCCAGCCGCGCACCGGTGCGCCGACCGCCCCGGCGCAAGCCGATCTCTCACGACCCCCCACCGTAGGCCGCCCCACCGACACCCCCGGCCCGGTCACCCGGAAAGCCGGTTGCGGGCCACCCGCCTCGCCGGACGGTCTCCGGCGACCCGGCTCAGCCGGGCTGTCATTGCAGTTTCGGTCTACGTAACCGAAGGAGCTCAACACAGATGAGTGACACCACTTCCGGGCAGACGCCCGAGGAGCAGCCGGCTAAGACCCACAACCGGTCGACCATGGCCGGCGAGCAGGCCTACCAGCGCGAGCAGGTCGAGAAGCTCGACGCGGCCGTCGCGAGCGGTGAGGTGGATCCGAAGGACCTGCCCCAGGCGCCGCCGCCGCTGTCCTGGACCTGATCGGCTGATCGCCTGATCGGCTGATCGCCTCAGCTACGAGAGGCGGCCCCCGGGCCGCCTCTCGTTTTCGCTTCCGCCCGCGACAGCCGATGGGCCCGCAGCAGAGAGACGGCGGTCCTGCGGTGCCCATGACATGCGAGGGCCCTGCGCCTAGCCTTGGGAGTCACGAGGCTTCCGGGAGAAGGGCAGGGCCCAATGTCCGACGAAACCCTCGAAACTGTCGGAACGCGCCTGGCCAGGGCACGCAAGAAACGTGGTCTCACACAGACCGGGCTGGCGCAGCTGTCGGTCTACAGCCGCGGCCACATCGCCCAAGTGGAGACCGGGAAGAAGGTCGCGACACCGGCTTTCGTGTCTGCGGCCGCTGCCGCTCTGGGCGTCGACCCCTCCGAGCTCTACGGGCAGCCCTACCGTGTCCAGGGACACGATGACGCCGTCCATTCCGTCATTCCGGAGCTTCGCCGCATGCTCGTCCACGTGGACGTCGGTCCCGAACTCGGCGGCTCGCCCCGCGCCCTAGACGTGCTCGCCGCCGAGGTGGCGTCCATGCGGCGGCTCTTTACCGAAGCGAAGCTGACCCGGATCGGGAAGCGGCTTCCGGCCGTCATCGAGGAACTCGCCTACTGGGCGCATGACACCGACGACCGCCGGGCCTGGGTGCTGCTAAGCCACGCTTTGCGCGACGGGGTGAGTCTGACCCGGCGTCTCGGCTACGGCGGTGACGCGCTGGCCCTTCTCGCACCCGCATACATCACGGCGACCCGGGCGCAGGACCCGCACATGCCCTCGCTCATCACGCTCGCGCAGGCTCTAGTGCTGATGGCTCAAGACCAGTACCGGCCCGCTCTGACGCTGCTCGACCGGGCCGCGGCGAGTGTCCAGCCGGACCGGCCGGACGCGGACGAGGTCGCGGGGGCGATCGAGTTGCGGTCCGCGATAGTCGCGGCACGCGCCGCTCGCGGTGGGAACGGGGCGCAGGCATGGGAGTACTACGGGCGGGCGGCCGAGCGTGCCAGGCGCGGCGGGTGCGGTGCGCCCGTCCACGGGCTGGAGTTCACGGCGGCCAACGTGGCGATTCACGGGGCCGCGGTCGCCGTGGAACTCGGCGACATGGACGAGGCGGCCCGCCGGGACCAGCGCATCGGCGACGAGACTCTCGCGGGGCTGCCACCGGAACGTCGCGCGCATCATGAGATCGACATGTCTCGGGTGATGACCGAGATCGGCGACCTCGCCAGGGCCGAGAAGCGCCTCGCTTTCGCGGACCGCATCGCCCCACAGATGATCACCTTTCACCCGACCGCGCGGTCCGTGGTGTCCCACCTGGTCGACGCGCGCCGGACTCTGCCGGAGCCGTTGCGTCGCATCCACGCGCGCATGGCCACATAAACCGACGGGCTCGGTGCCGCAACCCGGCTCCGGTTCCAATGTGGAACATTGGGAGTCCAGCGTGACTCCTGGTGTGACGCATGAATCACTCAGGATCACTGCCTCCAGCGGACTTCGAGGGGCGGCTTGCCGCGTTGCGCGCGGAGTTCCCCGGCTGGACGATCGAATGTGCCGACACCTCGCCCCTCTATCGCGCCGTCCGGTCGAGCGGTCTAGGGGAGCGTCTTGGTGCGGGTTCGTACTCGGGTCTGCGGCGGCTGCTGTACAAGGCCGACGCGGCCGACTGCGAGCGCGCCTTACTGGCACTGAGCAAGGAGCTTGAGGCGCGCGGTGCTCTGGCCATCCGGCACAGCGTCAGCATCGTCACCAGGACCCGGACCGGGATCGCCCGGACGGTCGGCGCGTCCCACGGGCGCTTCATCTGGGATTCGGGCCTCGACCTCGGTCCGCTCGACGCCGTGGACGCGGTCGCCTTGAAGATTACGCGCCTCCTCGGCCTGGAGCTCCATCCGCAGCTCTCCGCACTCGCCCGGCGCATGGGCGTGCGCGGCTACAAGGTCGACATCGGCGCCCCGGGGGTCACCGTGACGGCCGCGGACGGTGGCACCCCTCGCGCCGTGCGGGTCACGTGCGAGGCGCGGCCCACCGACGACGACAGCGACTGGTTCTGGACGCACTGGGGCGACCCCATCGCCCAAGCCGACGACATCACCGGCGCGGAAGTCGCCCTCGCCGGGCTGCTGAGTTGCCGAGGCGCGTGACTGCTTGCGTTCGTGAAGGCGCACCGGCTGTTCGGCGCCGACGCCGAGCTCCGTGTGGTGGCCAGCCGTGTGGAGGAGGCGCCCGGAGGTTCGGACGCGATCCAGGACCCCTTCCTCGGGGAGTTCGACATCGCGGTGTTCCCCCGGGCCGCTGCGGGGGACGCGCAGGTGCGTGCTCACCCTCGTGGTCGCGATCACGGGGAACGGCATCGAGGAGATGGAACGCAGGGCGCGGCACGAAGGCCGTCAGTTCTTCGGTCCCGACGCCGAGCTCCGCGTCACGTTCAGGGACGTGTGCACGACGCCCGAACGCCTGGACACCAAGGACCGCTTCTTCTCCATGTTCGTGGAGGTCGAGGCGGTCCTGAGCGGCTCTCCTCAGTTCGACGAGCGACCTTGCACGACGTTCCGGGCGGGGGCGGTCTCCGGCAACAGCATGCGGCAGATGGAGCGCAGGGTGCTCCACCGGGCGCGCCAGTTCTTCGGTCCTGACGCCGAGTACCGCGTGGGTGTTCAAGGACGGTGTGGACGGCGTGGAGAGCACGCCGTCCTACATCGAGACCGAGGACCGCTTCTACGCCCGTTCGGTGGACGTCGAGGTGATCCTGAGCAGTTCCGCGCAGGACGACGAGCCTGCCGGAGAGCACGTGCTGACCCTCCACGACACGATCAGGGGGAACAGCAGGAAGCAGCTGGAGCGCGAGGCGCTTCGCGAGGCGCGCCGGCGCCTCGGTGGCGGTCTCGGTCGCGGCGCCGTGCTCCAGGTCAGGTTCAGGGACGGGTTCTTCGGGGCCACGTCCGACAGTCAGGCCTCCACGGGCCGGTACTTCGCCGTGATCGTGGACGTCTACGCATCCGGGGGCGCCGCGTAAGCGGTGTCCCGCACAAGGGTGGCCCTTTCCGGATCTCCGGGAAGGGCCCCTTCTTCGTGTGCCCGACCGTCCCGGGCACGTCGCCTGAGCGCCGGTAAGGCCCGTCGGCCGCGCACTCCGCTGGGGGAAGGGCACGGCCGACGGTACAGAAGAGCGGAGTCGCTCTGACCTGGGGCGATCTCAGATGTCGTAGTAGAGCTCGAACTCGTGGGGGTGGGGGCGGAGGCGGATGGGGTCGATCTCGAACTCGTTCTTCATCGTGACGTAGGTCTCGATGAGGTCCGGGGTGAAGACGCCGCCCTCCAGCAGGTAGTCGTGGTCGGTCTCCAGGGCGGCGAGGACCTCGGGGAGGCTGCCGGGGACCTGCGGGATGGCGCGGGCCTCCTCGGGCGGCAGCTCGTAGAGGTCCTTGTCGACCGGCTCCGGGGGCTCGATCTTGTTCTTGATGCCGTCCAGGCCGGCCATCAGCATGGCGGAGAAGGCCAGGTAGGGGTTGCAGGCCGGGTCCGGCACGCGGAACTCGATGCGCTTGGCCTTCGGGTTCGAGCCGGTGATCGGGACGCGGATGCAGGCCGAGCGGTTGCGCTGGGAGTAGACCAGGTTGACTGGGGCCTCGTAGCCGGGGACGAGACGGTGGTAGCTGTTCACCGTGGGGTTGCTGAACGCCAGCAGGGACGGTGCGTGCCTGAGCAGGCCGCCGATGTAGTAGCGGGCGTTGTCGGACAGGCCCGCGTAGCCGACCTCGTCGTAGAAGAGGGGCGAGCCGTCCTTCCAGAGGGACTGGTGGCAGTGCATGCCCGACCCGTTGTCACCGAAGATCGGCTTCGGCATGAACGTGACGGTCTTGCCCGCGGCGCGCGCGACGTTCTTCACGATGTACTTGTAGAGCATCAGGTTGTCGGCCGTCTTCAGCAGCGTGTCGAAGCGGAAGTCGATCTCGGCCTGGCCGGCGGTGCCGACCTCGTGGTGCTGCATCTCGACGTGGATGCCCGACTCGATGAGCTGGGCCACCATCTCCGAGCGCAGGTCGGTGTAGTGGTCCATCGGCGGGACGGGGAAGTAGCCGCCCTTGTAGGGGGGCTTGGCGCCGAGGTTGCCGCCGGGCTCCTCGCGGCCGGTGTTCCAGGCGCCCTCGATCGAGTCGAGGTAGTAATAGCCGGCGTTCTGCTTGGTCTCGAAGCGGACGTCGTCGAAGATGTAGAACTCGGCCTCGGGACCGAAGTAGCAGGTGTCGGCGATGCCGGTGCCGCGCAGGTAGTCCTGGGCCTTGCGCGCGATGTTGCGCGGGTCGCGGCTGTAGGGCTCGCCCGTCAGCGGGTCGTGCACGAAGAAGTTCAGGATCAGCGTCTTGTGCTGCCGGAACGGGTCCACGACGGCGGTGCTCGGGTCCGGCAGCAGGAGCATGTCGGACTCGTGGATCTCCTGGAAGCCGCGGACCGACGATCCGTCGAACATCAGCCCGTCGGTGAAGACGTTCTCGCCGAAGCTCTCGACGGGGAAGGTGAAGTGCTGCATCTTGCCCGGCAGGTCCACGAACCGGCAGTCGACGAATCGAACACCTTCGTTCCTGATGTAGCTCAGGACCTCTTCGGCGCTGCTGAACATCCAGCCTCCTCAGGGCGGTTCTCGGCTTCCAACACGTTAGGGCGGCGCCGTTTCCCGGCCATGTCTCATATGTTTCTGCTGTGTTACGGGTCACTTCGGGCCTCCCCTCCGGAGCCGCGTCCGAACCTTCGGAAGGACGGGATAGCGTAGGGGCATGAGCGGTGGTAAGGCGGCCGGGCCGCGGTGGACGCAGACGTGGCTCGGCGGGGCGCGCTCGGCCGGGGTCGACCTCGGCGAGCCCGGGAAGCGGATCGGCCTGCCCGAGAGCGGCAGCGGCTCCGTCGCGCCCTACGGCCGTCGGCTCCTCGCCCTGTTCGTCGACTGGGGCCTGTCGATGCTGGTCGCGAGCCTGCTCGCGCGCTCGTTCGGGTGGGAGCCCGCCGAGCGCAGCACCTGGACCCTCCTCGTCTTCGGCCTGCAGGCGTGGGTGCTCACCGCGTTCCTCGGCACGACGATCGGCAAGCGGTTGTGCGGCATCCGGGTGGTCCGGCTCGACGGGCGCCCCGTCGGCCTCGGCTGGGCCCTCGCCAGGACGCTGCTGCTGCTCCTGGTCATTCCCGCGCTGATCTGGGACCGCGACTACCGCGGCATGCACGACCGGGCGAGCAACACGGTCGTCGTCTCCACCTAGCCCGGCGGGAAAGACCCGGCCGGAAACGAGAAAGCGCCCCCGAAGGGGCGCTTCTTCGTTGGGCGTCAGCGCAGTTTGGGCTTCGGGCCCTTCGGCATCTTCGCGCCCCTGGGCATCGGGCCCTTCGGCATCTGCATCGAACGGGGGAGCGCCTGGAGCCGGTCGTTCAGCTCGGCGACCTGCCCCTTGGTGAGGTTGCGGGGCAGCTTCATCAGGTGCCGCTGGAGCTTGTCGACCGGGATCTGGCCCTCGTCGTCGCCGACCTGCACGTCGTAGATCGGCACCTGCTGGGCCGCGCGGGAGATGCGCTTCTTCTCCGCGCCGAGGAGCGGTCCGACGCGGCTGCGCGGGCCCTCGGAGACGAGCACCACGCCGGCGCGCCCCACCGCGCGGTGCACCATGTCGAGGTTGCGGTTGCCGCTGACCGCCTCGGTCACCGACCAGTTGCCCCGCATGTTCTTCAGGATCGCGGCGGCGGCGCCGGGCTGCCCGGCGATCACCTTGTACTGCGCGCGCTGCGCCAGCTGCCCGAAGACGATCATGCCGGTGGCGAACGCGGCGAGGATGCCCAGCGGGATGAAGAACCAGAGCTGGCCGATGAGCAGCCCGATGAGGATGACGACGACCAGCGCCCCGATCGCGGAGGCGAACACGATCGGCAGGGCCTTCGGGTCGGCCTGGCGGAGCACCTGGGCGACCATGCGGATCTGCTTGAGGCGCCCTGGACTCTCCTGGGCCCCGTCCGTGGGCTTTTTCGACATGCGTCCCAGGATAGTCCGGTCGGGCGGCCGTCCCGACAGCCCGGTCGTCAGCCGCGCGCGGAGACGGCCTGCTTGTAGAGGCGGCCGGCGCGGTAGCTGGAGCGCACCAGCGGCCCGGACATCACGCCCGCGAAGCCGATCTCCTCGGCCTCGGCCGACAGCTCGACGAACTCCTCGGGCTTGACCCAGCGCTCCACCGGGTGGTGGCGGGGGCTCGGCCGCAGGTACTGGGTGATCGTGATGAGCTCGCAGCCGGCCTCGTGCAGGTCGCGCAGCGCCTGCGAGACCTCCTCGCGGGTCTCGCCCATGCCGAGGATCAGGTTCGACTTGGTGACCAGGCCGTCCTCGCGCGCCCGGGTGATGACCTCCAGGGAGCGCTCGTAGCGGAACCCGGGACGGATCCGCTTGAAGATCCGCGGAACGGTCTCCACGTTGTGCGCGAGCACCTCGGGCCGGGACGAGAACACCTCGGCGAGCTGCTCGGGGACGGCGTTGAAGTCGGGGATCAGCAGCTCGACGCCGCAGCCGGGGACCGCGGCGTGGATCCGCCGGACGGTCTCGGCGTACAGCCAGGCGCCGCCGTCCTCGAGGTCGTCGCGGGCGACGCCGGTGACGGTCGCGTACTTCAGCCCCATCGTGGCGACGGACTCGGCGACGCGGCGCGGTTCGTCCCGGTCCAGCGCGGCGGGCTTTCCGGTGTCGATCTGGCAGAAGTCGCAGCGCCGGGTGCACTGGTCGCCGCCGATGAGGAACGTGGCCTCGCGGTCCTCCCAGCATTCGAAGATGTTGGGACAGCCGGCCTCCTGGCACACCGTGTGCAGGCCCTCGGACTTCACCAGGCCGGTGAGCTCGCGGTACTGCGGGCCCATCTTCATCCGGGTTTTGATCCACTCGGGCTTGCGCTCGATGGGGGTCTGGCTGTTGCGCGCCTCGACGCGCAGGAGCTTGCGTCCCTCAGGTGTCACCGTCGTCACGGGTCCCAGAGTACGTCGCGATCAGCGGTACCGGCACACCGGCGGCCCGCCGGAGGGAGCAGCATCGAAGCCGTATCGGACCGATCTCGAACGTATGACGGTACTCCGCCGGTGCAGCCGATTCGCGTGTTTCGGCCATCTCCGTCAATGGATCTCTCTAGGGTGACTCCCTGTCGTCACGCAACAGCTCAGCAGGAGGACCACCGTGGGTCTGGCAATGTCGTACCTCAGGGTGCCGCCCGTGCTGGAGGGAGAGCCCGACCCCGGCCGGATCGCGCGCCACGTCTTCGGCGACGCGAACTGGCGGCGGCGCGGCTCGGCCGCTCTGTTCGAGCTCGGCTGGGCGTGGCAGGCGATGCACTACCTCGTCACCGGCGACCCGTGGGAGGGCCGCCAGCCCGAGGCCGACGTCGTGTGCGGCGGCCGGCTGCTCACCGAGGACGGCGCCGACGAGCTCGGCATGGACGTGATCTACCTCGCCCCCGAGCGGGTCAAGCCCGCCGCCGACCACCTGGCCGCGACGCCGTTCGCCGCGATCGCGGGCCGCTTCGACCCGCCCGCGATGGTCCGGGCGGGCGTCCAGGACGCCGGGCGGCTGGACGACGCGGCCCGCGAGCGGGTCTTCCAGCCCGCCTACGAGGGGCTGGGCGAGTTCTTCCGGCTCGCCGCGACCGAGGGCCAGGCCGTCTACAAGGTGATGGCCTGACCGAGGATCCCGAGCTGCGCCGTGGTGCGGTGGAACGTCTCCGCCGCGCCCAGCGCCCCGGCCAGGTGCCGTTCGACCAGCGGGACGACCTCGGCGACCGTCACCTGCCGGCCCAGCTCGCGGCTGAGGTTGGTCGACCCGACGTCGCGGATCCCGCAGGCGACGATCTTGTCGAACCAGCCCATGTCGTTGTCGCAGTTCAGCATGAAGCCGTGCATCGCGACGCCGCGCGCCACCCGGATCCCGATCGAGCCGATCTTGCGGTCGGGGGTCCCGCGGACCCACAGCCCGCTGCGCCCCTCCACCGTCGCCGTCTCCAGCCCAAGGTCGGCGCAGACGTCCATCATCATCCGCTCCAGCAGCCGCACGTAGCCGACGACGTCCTTCGGGTCGGGCAGCCGGACGATCGGGTAGCCGGTGAGCTGCCCCGGGCCGTGCCAGGTGATCTTCCCGCCGCGGTCGACGTCGACGACCGGGGCGCCGGGGTCGCCGAACGGCCGGTCGAGCGCCTCCGTCCGCTTGCCCGCCGTGTAGACGGGCCGGTGCTCCAGCAGCAGGACGGTGTCGGGGATCGCGTCGTCCACCCGCAGGGCGTGGGTGCGCTTCTGCAGCTCCCACCCGTCCTCGTAGGGGACGGCCGCCTCGCCGAACCCCGCGTGCACCACCACCAGCTCGCGTACGTCCACATCGCTCACATGGGCCAGCTTATGCCGTGATCGCCCGGACCGCTCCTCAGAAGGCGGCGAGCAGCCGGGGCTCCAGCCGGTACTCCTTGGCCGTGCCCGGCCCGTCAGGCTCGATCCTGTAGGCGCCCGCCTCCCGGCGGTAGGAGACGGCCTGCACGAACTCGGTGCCGACGTAGTGCAGGCCGACCGCCTCGTCGGCCGCGTACCCGCCCGGCAGGGTCCCCTCGCCGACGAGCTGCTGGAGCAGCGGCCGCCGCTGCGGGTCGCTGTCGTAGTGGACGCCGCACGAGTACGGCAGGAAGCCGAGGCCGTCGGTGAGGGGCCGCAGCTGCGGCCCGAAGGAGTCGGTGTTGCCGCCGGCGTGCCAGCACAGCGCGCCCGCGCTCTGACCGGACAGCACGACGCCCTCCTGCCACGCCTCGCGCATGATCTCGTCGAGGCCGTGCAGCCGCCACAGCGCCAGCAGGTTCGCGACGCTGCCGCCCGACACGTACAGCAGGTCCTGGCCGAGCAGGTGCGCCCGGACGTCCGCGACGTTCGGCATCGGGAACAGCGAGAGATGGCTGACCTCGGCGTCCATCGAGGAGAACGCGGCGTAGAAGCGCGCGATGTACTCGGCGCCGTCGCCGACGGCCGTCGTCAGGAAGCACACCCGGGGGCGGTCCTGGCCGGTCAGGTCGAACGCGTAGCGCAGCAGCGGGCTCGGGGCCAGGCCCTCCCGGCCGTCCGGCACGAAGGTGCCCCCGCCGATCGCGAGGATGTGCGGCTGTCCGTCGGTGCTCATGCATCCCCCTCGTAGGCCGTCCGTCTCATTGTCACCGTATGACTACCGAACGGGATCGGGTGGGGGTTTGACGATTCTTGGGACTCACAGGACGGCGGCGACCGCCGCGTCGACGTCCTCGTGCGCGAACCGGAACCCGGCGTCCAGCAGCCGGCGCGGCAGGACCCGCTGGCTGACCAGCGGCCCCTCGTCGGCGAAGCCGCCGAGGGCGGCGCGCAGCGCGAACTTCGGGACCGGCAGCCGCGCCGGCCGGTGCAGGGCGCGGCCGACCGCCTTGGTGTAGGCGTCGTTGGTCACCGGGTTCGGGGCGGTGAGGTTGACCGGCCCGGCGATTTTGGTGTCGATGAGGAACCGCAGCGCCGCGACCTCGTCGGGGAGGGAGATCCAGCTCGTCCACTGCCGGCCGTCGCCGAGGTCGCCGCCGAGGCCGAACCTGAACAGCGGGAGGGTGCGCCCGAGGACGCCGCCCTCGCGGGCCAGCACGACGCCCGTCCGCGGGTGCACGACCCGGACCCCGGCCTCGCGCGCGGGCGCGGCCGCGGCCTCCCAGTCGCGGACGAGGCCGGCGAGGAAGCCCTCTCCGGCGGGGGAGTCCTCGTCGGCCTCTCGGTCGCCGGTGTCGCCGTAGTAGCCGATCGCCGACCCGCAGACGAGCACGCGGGGCCGGGGCGAGGCCGCCGCGATCGCCTCGGCGAGCGTGCGGGTGCCGACCAGGCGGCTGTCGCGGATCTTCTGCTTGTACGCCTTCGTCCACGGCCGGTCGCCGACCCCGGCGCCCGCCAGGTGCACGACGGCGTCGGCGCCCTCCAGCGACTCCTTGTCGACGCAGCCGTCGGCCGGCGACCAGCGCGCCTCGTCGGGGCGGGACGGCTCCCGGCGCACCAGCCGGACGACGTCGTGGCCGTCCTCGCGGAGCGACTGCACCAGCGCCGAGCCGATGAGGCCCGACGAGCCCGTGACGGTGACCCTCATCCCCCCAGCGTAGAGGGACGGCGCCGCCGGACGCCGACACTCTCGGGCGGGTCCCGCGTTTCCCCGGACGCGCCGGACCCCGCCGGCCCTGCGGGCGCGGCGGGGTCCTGGGGACGTGCGGGAGGGGTCAGAGGCCGAGGTCGGCCTCGAAGTTGCCCTCCTCCAGGCGGTGCTTGACCGTGGCGAGGAAGCGGGCCGCGTCCGCGCCGTCGATCAGGCGGTGGTCGTAGGTCAGCGCCAGGTACACCATCGACCGGACCGCGATGACCTCGCCCAGTTCCGGGTCGTCGATGACGGCCGGGCGCTTGACGACGGCGCCGGTGCCGAGCATGGCGACCTGCGGCTGGTTGAGGATCGGCGTGTCGAACAGGGCGCCGCGGCTGCCGGTGTTGGTCAGCGTGAACGTGCCGCCGGCCAGCTCGTCCGGGCTCACCTTGTTGGTGCGGGTGCGCTCGGCGATGTCGGCGATCCGCTGCGCGAGGCCGCCCAGGTTGAGCTGGCCCGCGTTGTGCACGACCGGGACCATCAGGCCGCGCTCGGGCACGTCGACGGCGATGGAGAGGTTCTCCACCTCGTGGTAGGTGACCTCGTTGGTCTCGCCGTTGATGACCGCGTTCAGCTTCGGGTGGGCCTTGAGGGCCTCGACCGTCGCCAGCGCGAAGAACGGCATGAACGACAGCTTGACGCCCTCGCGGGCCTGGAAGTCGGCCTTGGCCTGCTCCCGCAGCCGCGCGATCTTGGTGATGTCCACCTCGACCACGGTGGTGAGCTGCGCGGACACCTGCAGCGACTCGACCATGCGGCGGGCGATCGTCTGCCGCATCCGCGACATCTTCTCGGTCCGGCCGCGCAGCGCCATCTGCTCGGCGGGGGCGCCGGCGGGCGCCGGGGCGGCGTGCCGTCCGGCGGGCGCCTGGGCCGGGGCGGGCGCGGGCGCGGCGGGGGCGGCGGGCGCGGCCTGCTGCTGGGCGGCCTGCTGCGCGGCGCGGGCCGCCTCCAGGACGTCCTGCTTGCGGATGCGGCCGACGAACTCCCGCCCGTTCGCGGTGTTGCGGCCCGCGTACTCGAACTCCGTGATGATCACCTCGGGGTCGGCGGTGTCGTGCACGACGTCGTTG
>NZ_JBFARL010000144.1:0-21375 GCF_040674655.1 Actinomadura sp. NPDC049753
ACGCAGGATCCACGGCTACCGAACACCCGACGAGGTTTACGCTGACCTTTGCGGACAGGTCGATGCATTGATCCACTGAGACCGCCATCGTTTCTCAACACCTGGCCGAGGTGAGCCGCCTGGGACTGGGAAGTCGGACTCTGGTCGTGAGTCTGTGCTCGGGCACCCACAGGGCGGGGGTTAAGTCCGGCGTTGGGGGCGAGATAATCGGTGTGGTACGACCGGGGGTTTGCCGATGACTACGGAATCACTGCAGGAGCCGCCGCGGGAGTCGCCGGCTGGGCCCAGGCTCGGCATCGAGGTGGGGGCGCAGGGTACGTGGCTGGTGGTCGAGCTGCGCGGTGAGCTCGACCTGTTCACCGCCCCGGCGCTGGCGGATCGCGTCGAAGCGCTGATCCGCCAGCCGTCCTCGCCGAGGATCGCACTCCAAGTCTCGCAGGTGGGCTTTTGTGACTCTGCGGGGATCAACACCTTCGTGCGGCTGTGGAAGCGCGCCGGCGCCGCCGGCAGGGAACTGGTGCTCCTGCGGCCGCATCCGCGCGTGGCCCAGGTGCTGGCCATGACCGCCCTGGACCACTACCTCCCGGTGCACGACACCCTTCCCGCCTGACCTATCTGGACCGAGACTGGCCTCGGCCACACGGCGAAGAACGGGATGAGCGCCGCCCTGCGTCAGCTTCGCGGCCGTGTCGCCGACGTGGGTGTCGGGAGAAGGTGCGCGGTGCTCTTGCGGGGCGCATCCGCGGCGTTCACCGAGCCGCAGCAGAACCCAGACCAGCCCACCCTGGCCAGACGAAGTCGGACACCACGTGCGCTGTCTCACACGCCACTAGGGAGCAAATCGGTCTTTGAGGGACATTTGCCTCCAGGGAGGGATTTCCCGGGTTCTCGGCGGTAGGGGTTCCAAGACAGAGGAAGGAAAAAGATGATTACAGAGCAACAGATTCCCAGAGTGCTGGACCACCCGCTTTACGATGAGCGCGGCAGCAAGGTCGGCGACGTCAAGCACGTCTTCCTGGACGACCGGACCGGCCGCCCCGAGTGGCTGGGTGTCAAGACCGGGATGCTGGGCGCCAAAGAGACCTACGTGCCCGCCCAACGGGCAGAGTGTGTCTCCGACCATGTCGAGGCGGGATACGAGAAGGACTTCATCAAGCAGGCGCCCGACGTCGACCTCGAAGCCGGGGGCCAGCACATTCCCTCGGCCGAGGTGCAGCAGCTGTACCGCTACTACGGCATCGGCTCAGGCGGCCAGGAGCCGGCCGGCGCTCCCACGGAGGAGGCGCCTGGGCGGGCACACGAGCCCGACGACGCGATGACCCGCTCCGAAGAGAAGCTGCGCGTCGGCACGGAGACACGGGAGTCGGGCCGGGCCCGACTGCGCAAGTACGTGGTCACCGAGGAGCAGCAGGTGACCGTCCCGGTCAGCCACGAAGAGGTCAGGGTCGAACGCGAGCCGATCACCGATGAGAACCGGGACGCGGCGATGCGCGGGGAGGAGATTACCGAGGCCGAGCACGAGGTCGTCCTGCACGAGGAGCGGCCGGTGGTGTCCAAGGAGACCGCCCCGGTGGAACGGGTGCGGGCCTCCAAGGAGACCGTGACCGAGCAGGAGACCGTCGGTGGCGAGGTTCGCAAGGAGCGCATCGAAATGGAGGAGGACGACACCAGCCAGCGGGGCCGCCGCAAGCGGTGAACCGGACCAGCCACCAGCCACCACACGACGGCATCCACTCACCCGGCCACCCCGACGAATGGGAGGTCACCCAGCAAACCAGCCGGTGATCTACCTGCCGTACCCGGCCGGTCGCACCCGCCCACCAGCCTCCTCTCCCATCCGGCTGTGGATCCGGCTGTCCCGCCCGTGTCGTGGCCGCACGCCCCCGCGGGCGAAGCCCGCGGGGGCGCGACGTGCAGGTCAGCTGCCGGTCTGATCGTCCAACTCGGCCTCGGGAGCGTTCTTGCGAACCGACTCGATCCCCTTAAGTGCCGACGCCTTGCTCTCATAGGCCTCGCTGGTGGCGATCACCTGGCCATTGGTGGCGACCAGGTTGAAATGGAACTTGCCGCTGGTGCCCTTCTTCAACTGAAACTTGCCGGCCATCTCTGCTCCCTTCGCCGAACCCAGCGCGCATCATGTGCGCTTCACCGGGGGTATGCCTGTGATCGCGGCGAGTACTGCCCCTTGGGTCCTGCTTTATGCGCCGATTTCCCGACAGGGCAGGTCCCGGCTGCAACATCCCAGGTCGGGCCCCCTGCAGGAAGCGCAGCAGGGTGGGCCGTTCAGGCCAATAGGTGTTCCGTGCCCGGCTGACTTGGGCTGGGCGGTGGCCGCCGACTGGGCAGTGCCCCATGCGTGGCCGTGCTCACCGGCATTGAATCCGGCCCTACCGTCGGCTCTGCCCGGACCGCTCATGGCCGACTGCTCATGGCCGGCTCCGCCGCCTCCGGCTCCTCCTACCGGGGCCGACAACGTCGGAGCCCTCCGTTGCCGTGCGGGTCCAGGGCGCGGGTGGCAATCTTGAACAGGTATTCGGCGCGCGGGTGGGACAGCCGGCCGCGGCAGGTGGCCGGGCAGATGTCGGCGGCTGCGGGGGCGCGGAGGCCGGAGATGGGGGCGCGGCGGTCGGCCAGGAACACCGGCCCGGCTGTGCGGCCCTTGAGGAGGCGGGCAGCAGGCGGGCGGTGCCGGTGGCCCAGTGCACATACTCGGTCGCGCCGCCCTTCGAGATCACCCATGACCGCCGGAGTTCCAGGTCCAGGTCCTTCAACGTTTAGCGAGAGGATCTCTTCGGCGCGGGCGGCGGTCTCGTACTGCATCCGCCACAGCACCCGATCGCGCAGCGCTTGCGCGTCGTCGGCCAGCAGCGTGTCCAGCCGGGCGCGGGGGATGGAGGGGTCGCCGCGCCGGGCGGTCTTACGCCGGGTCAGCCGCCGGGCCGGGTTGGTGGCCAGGAGCTTCTGGCGCTGCGCCCAGGTGGTGAAGGAGGCGAGCGCGGACAGGTGTCAGTTCGAGGTGGCGGCCGCCGCGCCGTCCCACCGGTCCATCACCGCGGCGAAGTCCTCGGGTGCCAGTTCGGCGACCGAGCTGGCGCCGGCGGCGACGTCGATGAGGCGGGCGAGGGTGTCGTCGTAGCTGGCGCGGGTGGTGGCGGCCGGCAAGAGTCCAGGTAGCGGTCGACGCGGCAGCGAGGGTCGCCGCGTCGTGCGGGTCGGGTCGGCCGGGGAAGGCGACGACGGACACAGCGGGGACCACCGCAGGCCGGTGTGACACATAATGCTGCCGAGTCGCTCGGCGGCGAACTGGGCGGACGCGGTCCGACGCCCGTCAGTGTGACAGGTAATGCAGGTTCTGTGTCGCACCGGCGATGAGAGATCAGGCCAGGAGTTCCTGGAGCTGAGTCCCGAGGGCCCTCCGGCCTGACCGCGGGGTTTGCGGCGTCGTTTGCGCCCTTACGAGGAGGCGAATGCGGTGGTCACCAGGGTGTCGAAGAGTTCGTCGAGGTCGCCCGTGCCCCATGGCGTGGCGGCGACGGCGAGTTGCCTGCGTCCGTCCTCGGTGGTCCAGCAGGAGGCCTGGTAGCCGAAGATGTCGCCCTCGTGGCCCCAGAGCCGGGTTCCGTCGGCCAGGAGCTTGGTTTGCAGGCCGAGGCCGTAATCGTAGTCTCGGCCGGTGGTCCAGGCGGTGCGCATCTGGGCGAGTTGGGCGGGGCGGAGCAGCCGGCCGGTGAGTAGCGCTTGGTAGAAGCGGTTGAGGTCGGTCGTGGTGGTGACGAGCTCGCCGGAGGCACCCGCGACGGTCGGGTTGAGCTTCACCTGCTGTCCAACGAGGGCTACCTCGCCAGCACCGGCGACCGCGCGCACGCCCCCGGCCTAGACGGCGACGCCGAATGGCTGGCCGCACAGCGGGCCTGGCTGGATGCCCAAGCAGCCCGAGGTGCTCGGCCTGCTCGCCCTCGTCCGGCTGCACCAGGCCCGTGCCACCGCCCCCCTTCGACCCTGCCGTCGACCTGGTCCCGGTGCCCGAGCAGGACCGCGCTCAGTGGGACCACGCAGCCATCGCCGAGGCGACCCGCCTCCTCGAACGCGCCGTCGCCCACCGCCCCGCCCGGCAGAACCAGCACCTTGCCTGGAACTAGCCCACCGCGACCGCGACCCAAGCCAGATCCAAAGCCCAGCGTCTGTCGACCGATCCCTGCAGCGGCCGAGACCTGCCCACTGCGCAGCCGGCCACGGCCATCATCGACCGAAACGAACCTCAACGCCCTCCCGCTGATTTCTGCGCTCATCCTCATCGCGGGTCAAGCCCAACGCTCGGGCGGCTGGATCAACTTCGGGCCTGCGAGTGGAACGCCCGCGACCGGCCGCAACGGATCGTTGGTTGGGCAGGGGTGGCGGTGACTGGGAAGTGACCGGGCTGATAGCGCAGAGGGGGAGCGTGGGCTTGTCCAGGCGGATGTCGCCTCTCACGGGAACATCCGCGAACGGGAATCTCCCTTCAAGGAGAACGACCATGAATACACCTACGCGTCTGGGCATAGGGGTGCTCGCCGTGGCAACCAGCTGCACGCTGGGGACCGCTGCGCCTCACAAGGCGCAGGCCGCTCCGGCCAGCCCCACCTTGGCGCCCGCCATGGGGCAAGCCTCCCCGGTCCGCAATTTCTATCCGCGGGCGCGGGCCCACTACTCCGTGCCGCTGTACGCCGAACGTCGGCTCGACAGTCAAGTGGTCGGCGGCATCGTCGCGGGCTACGACTACGAGGTACGTCCGGGATGGGAGAAAGGCGCGGCCTTCCCCGACGGGTACTGCGGCACATCCGGGACTGTCAACGACAATTGGCGCCCGCTGCCCCTACCAGGCGGCAGGACCGGTTGGACCTCGACCATGTGCATCTAGTGACCTCACCGCCGCGGCGTGCGGCCCGTCCGGGCCGGGCGTGCGGCCTGGGGGCCGGTCCCGGCCCGGCCGTCCGCGCGCCGCTAGACGCTAGAGAGCCGCTCAGGAGCCCGTGAGCCGCTAGCGCGGAGCCGCTAGGTCTAGCGAGGAACGTCATTAGGGCGTCCTCGGGCCGCTAGAGGACGTCTCAGCGCGGAACCCGTCGACGCCAGCGGCACCTCGATGGGCAGGGTGACCTACGGGATCTGCGAAGAGTGCGGGTTCGGCGTCCTCTACAAGATCTCTTTCCCGCCGGACCAGCGGTTCTGCGGGCCCCGCGCGCTGAACCAGTTCGAGACCCGCCACCCCGGCGGGACGTGATTCACCTCCGGGCAATACTCCTGCACTCAGCTCCTCGCGTGCCGAATCCTCCAGGCGTCCGACAACGATCCGTTGCGGCCAGATCCGGGCGCGCTCAGCGGGGAGGGACTGGTGAACGCCGGGTGCGGTGAGCGCGTCTCTACGGCATGGGCGAGGCAAGGGAATACGGGCGCGGGATCGAGCGTGCGCTAGCGGTAGCGGGCGGCTCAGATCGCGTTACTGGTGATCGGTGTCGCGGTGACGGTCCTGGCGGTGTGGGCGCTGGGGCCGGGAAGGGCTCAGCTCCGGACGTTCGACCGCGTGGCGGCGATCGCGTCAGCGCACCGGTCCTCCAGCAGCGCCCGCCACGCGGCGATCTCATACCGCCACGCGGACCGGGCTGAAGTGACGCGGTGCCCGGTGGCGGAGAGCTCACTCGCCGCCTCCCGGAACGCCGGTCATCCTGCCGGTCATCCGACTGATGCCCGCCGGTCACCCTTCTCCGTAGCGTCATCTTCATGAACACCACGAAGAAGTCTCCCGAGCGCTACCGGAACGCCGTCATCTCCCACGCGATGATCCGCGGTGCGAAGGAAGCCCTCGCCTTCTACGAGAAGGCGTTCGGCGCCGAAGTGATCTTCCGTATCGACGCGCCCGACGGCACCCTCGGACACACCGAGATCGCCATCGAGGGGTCGACGCTGATGCTGAGCGAAGCCCACCCGCCCTTCGTCGCGCCGGACGAGCACGGCTCCAGCGTCGTGCTCCACGTCTACGTCGACGACGTGGACGCGGTCGTCGCGCGCGCCGAGTCCGAAGGCGCCGAGATCATCGACCCGCCCGCCGACGCCCCCTTCGGCGCCCGCGCCGCGATCCTGCGCGACCCGTTCGGGCACACGTGGGTCTTCCTCACCCACATCGAGGACGTGCCCGACGACGTCCTCGAACGCCGCATGAACGCGCACTCCGACTAGCGCGGTGAGCTGGAGTTCCAGGTGAGCCGGGTCGGACTCGACCTCCAGCAAGAAGGTTTCATAGATCGGACCGGCGCCGAGGCGCACGGAGCGGCCACACCCACCCACCACCTAGTTCGGCTGACCTGCGAACCACGCGGGGGCCTGCCGCTGGCCTGACACGATCTCTCCTCGTCCGGGCTGTCTCTTGCCGCATTGGCCCTCCCCGCCAGCCCCAACCTCACCAGGAAGACCGCCGCCGGGCCATCTCACCGAATCTCCAGCCGTTCTTCATGAGCGGTGCGCCTTTTTGCTCCTGGTTGAGGTCAGGGCTGCATCTCTTAGAGAAGAGGCTCCACCTGAGAAGGCGGTACATCCAACCTGCGGGCATGAGCGACGGTGCTGAGCTTGCGGAAGCCGAGGATGAAGAGGCGGCGGAGGCTGCGCCCAAGGAGAAGAGCTGGGAAGCACTGGTGGTCCTGCTGGCCAGATTGCGCCCGGACTGGGGCGCCCGCCAGCGATCGCCGAGCGGGTGGGGTAGGCGGGGGAGCGCCCGCTGCTGCCGTCGGCCCGCGGGCGCGCCGTCCCCCGTGCGTGGCGCCTGCCGGCCCGAGTCTGCTCCCCATGTGTTCATCACCATCGATGCCAGAGTCCCGGTCGGGGCGGCCCAGCCGACCCGGCGACGGCGGTGGGGGTGGCGGAGGTGGCGGCCCAGGCCAGGCGGGCGCTCATCGGCCGCAGGTCCTCGTCTGCGCGGCCCAGATGAACCGCATGAGCGGGCCGGCCTGAGGTTCCGCGATCGGGCAGAGCATCCGTGCGGCGCCAGGCGAACAGAGCACGGGACAGCCGACGGTTGCGGCCATCGCCAGCCCCGATCAGCGCACGCCGCAGCCCGACCTTCTTGGGGACGCGGTCGAGTCGACCATGTTCTGGGCGCTGACCTCGCCCATCCGCTCGTAGCCGAGCAGCTGCTCGGCCGTCAGGTCGTAGAAGTCGCTGCGGCGTTTGAGCACGCCGTCCTCGGCGAGCTTCTCGATCCAGACATCGCCGACGCCTTCCATGTCGGCCGCCTGGCGCGACGCCCAGTGCATCAGCCGCCGCGTCGCCTGCGCCGGGCACTGCAGGTTCACGCACCAGCGCTCCTCGCCGGTACCGCCCGCGGCGGCGATGCGGGCCGTGTGCTCGGAGCGGCGGTGTGTCCGGATCACGCAGGTGAGCTGGTCGATCTCAAGCGCGTACTCGACGGCGGTGCTGTCGGGGACGTTGGTGTCGGACCAGCCGATCGGGTCGACCTTGGCCACGGTGAGGCCAACCTGCATCGCGACCTTCTTGTACTCGGTGTTGTGGTAGCGAACCTGCCGCCCGGCGCCATTGCGATGCGCGAAGGATCCGGCCGCCTGCACGACTACGTCACCGACCCGGCCCCATGACCACAACCGGCACCGGGCCTCGACAGACCGGCGGCCGCCTGCGATAAACGAACCTGGCCGTCGTCAAGCGAGTAATGGTGTAATCATGGAAACTCTCTTCGAGCACGCCGGCGGGCACGAAGGCCTCCGCAGGTTCATCGACCTGTTCTATTCCAGCCTCCTGGCCGACCCCCTGCTCCAGCCCCTCTTCGGGGAGGGCCAGCCGACCCACGTCGATCGCCTGACCGCCTTCACCGCCGAGACTTTCGGCGGCCCCGACACCTTCACCCGCGAGATGGGCGGCTTCTCCCACCTCATCGACGTCCACCGCCATTTGAAGATCACCGAGGAGCAGCGGCTCCGGTTCGTCGAGCTGTACATGGCGGCCGCCGACGCCGCCGGGCTCCCCGACGACGCCCCCTTCCGGCAGGCGCTGCGCGAGCACGTGGAGTTCGGCACCGAGGTCGCCATGCGCAACTCCCACGCCCGGACCGACGACGAACTGCACCCGCTGCGCGAGGTCCCCCACTGGGACTGGCCCACCCCCTGACACCCAGCGGCCATGGGCGTCCGGAACACGGTTGGTTATCGTGACCGCATGCCAGTTTGACGTTAGAGACACCGTGGTTCTCCGCGGCCCCACGCCCCGCCGCCCCCCGGACGACTTGCGCCCTCGATCGCCTGGCTGCTGCCCGTTAGCCGTTCATGCTGGACGTCTACGCGCTGGGTTCAAGGACCAGGCCTGCGCCCTCCGAAGACTCACGTCAACGCCATCGCCGTCCCCCGCCATGTCAGAGGATGAGTCCGCATGATGGCCACGAGCATGACGGTGCCGTAAGTGGAGTTACGACGCCGAGGTAGAGTGGACGCCCCACCCGAGGCGGTGGCCACCCGCCGCGACCCGTGCTCACCGGTCCGCTCCAGCGAAGATCAGCCGAGCGTGAACGTTCTGGCGCGGATACGGCGCTGGCTGGGAGGGTGAGCCTCATGGAGGACTTGAGGGACGCCGAGCGCCGACTCCAGGCCGCGCAGCTCGCTGGAGATGTCGAGGCGCTGGATCGGCTGCTGGATGATCGGCTGCTCTTCACCTTCGGTGCGAACGTTCAGACCAAGGCGGACGACCTGGAGGCGCACCGCACTCGGGCGCAGGTGTTGACGAGGGTGGCTGAGGAGGAGTTGACCGTGCTCGCCGATGGGCGCACCGGGGTGACGTGGTTTCTCGGCACCGTCGAAGGGACCGTCTCCGGGACGCCGTTCGCTGCCAGGATGCGCTACACCCGTACTTGGCTACACGACGAGACGCACGGCTGGCGAATCATCGCCGTGCACGCCAGCACGACCGATTGACATAGCCGACACGTTTTAGGGCGAACCACCACACAACCGTAGACGGCGGTACGAAGCTGTTTTCGAACCCCCTGCGGGGCTGATCAGCATCGCGGGGTGGCCGACGGGCCCTCCCGCAGTTTCATCGGCTTGTTGGTACGCATGGACCGCTGCCGTTGGTGGTGGGAGTCCAGCCGCAGTTGGGCCCCGCGGCGGCGGGCCGCGCGGGAGCGACCTGCGCCGCCTGCACTGGTGCAGAGGACTCCAGAGATCGCCCAGGCCGAGGTATCTCGTAGAACCTTGACGTCAAGGCCGCGGCCTCAAGCGGTGTTGGCCAGCGCTGTGGGCCTGGTGCGAGTTCGTCAACGACACGGGGAACACCTGGTACTACGTCCGTCCGGAGCCGCCCGCGGGGGAGTACTGGGATCCGGGCTGGATCTTCTCCGGGAACGTCACCGGCGTCCCCTCGGGGATCCCCACGTGCTGAGCACGTCCTAGGGACGCGCATGATCGGATCGCGACCGCCGGCGGGGGCCGCCCACAACAGGCGGCTCCCGCCGGCGCCGCCGGTTTCCCATCCGGGTGTCGCCGACGTCAGGTCTAGGCCGCGGCGCGGGCAGCAAGAGTGCCAGACCGGTAAGGCGACCAGGATCTCGTAGCGCCGGACGTTGTCATCGGCCGTGACAGGCGGTCGCCGAGTCGGTCGTATCCGCGCAATGCTCCGCGCGACCAGGACGGCCAGGCAGCCCCAGGGGCCCGCGACCTGGTACCACTGCTGCGGTAGGCGTCGGATAGCGAGTGGCGGTCGCGGCCCGCGAACTTGGCCACGACCGCTTCCTCGTCGGCTGCCTGAACAGCGCTCACCTGCAGATGTGGCGGGCCCGGGTCACCAACCGGGCGGGCGGCCCGCGCGCCACCCCGGAACCTGAACCTGAACCAGAACCAGAACAAGGGTCCGCCAGCGGCGGACCCTTGTCGGGTGGGCCAGGTCACCGACGGCTGACCTGCACGGCGGCGATGTAGCCGCCGAAGAGGCAGGTCAGGGTGATGACCGGGATGGGAATGGTGGCGACGGTTCCGAAGAAGCCGATGGCGACTCCGAGGAACACGCCGAAGGCGACCCCCCCGAGGAGGAGCCGAGTGACAGCGGAGACGCCCACCGTGGGGGTTGAGCGCCGGGCGGCCGTTGTGCCGGGTTCGTCGGTCCAGTAGACCAACGCCCTGTAGAAGGCCGCGCCGATGAAACCGCAGAAGGCGCCGATGCAGGCATCCGTTGCGGCGTAGAGGCCGAGGAGGTCGAGGCCGATGGCCTGGACGGTCTTCACCATCTCCCCGAGTCCGTAGTTGCCGTAGCGGGCGCCGAGGTCGGCGACGAAGCCGAGGAACCTCAGGACGGCGAAGCAGCATCCGATGAAGGCGCCGCAAACGAGCCCTGCTCCAACGGCTCCGATTCCACCCCGATAACGGCGCCACCACGCGGCGCCGGTGGTCCGGAGTCCACGCATGTTCATGTTGCCCCCACTTTGGATGGACGCACGCGTCGAACGCGAACGTCGATGGTTTGTACGTACGGTCGTGCTGGGACGGACCTCGACATGAACTGTCCAGCGTTCAGCCGATTACGCACATTGGGGGCGAGCCCGGAGGCAACAGGGCAGGGAGAGTTCCCGGGCGGCGGCGGTCTCGGTGACGGGCAGGGCACCGGTGGCGCCACGTGGCCCGGCCCGGGCCAGGTGGCGCCACCGTGCCGCTGACCGCCCGATGGCCTCCTTTCAGAACGGCGGCATTGTGGCAGCTGATCATGACGCATTCCCCGCGAGCCGGCCGACCTCCTGGAGCGAAGACCACGTTCCCTTCGACGCCCTGATGGGCATCGGGCGACGCGACGGAATGACCTCGTTGCTCGACACCCCGTACTTGCTCGAAGAGTGGGGTATGCCAGCGCAACTGGTATTGCTCTCTGGCGATGGGCACTGTTGGATCGGGCTCGACTACCGCATTTCCGGGCGAAGTGGCGAGCCCTCGGTCACATGGTTCGACACTGACTTCGACGGGAACTCGGAACCCATCACGAGGTCGTGGTCTTCACCGCGCGGGAAGGCGGACGCGGAGATGCCCGACTTCGGGTCCCCGACGTCGGCGGGGAGGGCACGATGTGGTCCCACAGCCGCGCATCGTTACACGTCCGGCCGCCCATAGCCGCGCTGATCGGTGCCGTTCCGCTGTCGGCTGCGGCCATCGTTGGCGCCCGCTCCTGCGCCGTCGCGCTAGCCGATGCGCCTCAGTGCCGGTGCAACTGACCGTGGCCCTGATCGCCGGGGCTGAGGACACCGATGAGGACCGGCTCATCTTTTGGCGCCGGCGGCACGGGTTCAGCCCGGTGTGCGGCCGAGCGGAACTGATGCATCGCCCGGCGCGGTAGCTCTCGGCTGCGTTCCGTCGACTGTTGGGGTCAGGGGGTGATGGTGATGTAGAAGGGGTCGCCGTCCAGGACGTGGTCGTTGTTTCTGAACTGCTCGATGAACTCTCCGGCGGCGCGGTTGTGTTCGGCGTCCAGGGCGCGGACGGCGTAGTCCCACACGGTGTTGTTGTCGACTCGGGCGGCATTCTCGTAGGTGCTGGCAAGGGGGTATTCGTCGCATTGGCGTTTCTGTCCGTTGGGGCCTTTGGTGTAGTTGAGTCCCCAGTTGTGCTGGCAGACCCGCCGGATCTTGCGGCGGGAGGCGTCCTTGGACCGGGTGGTGTCGTAGCGGGCGACGAGGCGGGTGAGCGGCTTCTCCCCGACCTTGCCGGGGACCTTCTTGCCGACGATGCCGGGCTTGGTGAGGGTGATGTCGGTCTGGGCGTCGCGGATGAGCTGGGCGGACTCGGCGAAGCGGGTGTCGGTGGCGCGCATGCGGATCTCGGATGAGACGTGGTGGAACACGCAGCGGGGGGTGGTGGCGACGTAGTCGGCGAGGTCGCAACGGAAGTACTCGGGGGTGAAGCGTTCGGAGGTCCCGCCGAGGGGGCCGGTGAGGGTGAGTTCGACGGTGAAGGTGAAGTAGCCGCGTTTCTCTTCTTTGTAGAGGTCGTCGGGAACACGGTGGGTAGTGCCGGTGCGCTGGGACCACAGCGGGGCGCCGCCGCGGTCCTGCCATTGCTGGACGGTCAGCTCGGTGCCGCCGGCGGGTTCCTGGGGCTCGCGTTCGCAGACGCTGTCGCGGGTGGTGTCGTGGTTGGCGCAGACCATGTTGATCCGCAGCCGGTCGGTTTTGCGGGTCAGGTTGTGGTCGGCGAGGTGGCGTAGCCGGACACCGAAGTTGATCTGGGTCTGGCGGGGTTGGGCGATGCCGATGAACTCGATCGCCACCAGCGACCGCCCCTGCTCGTAGACGACGCCTTGCTGATTGCGGGCCAGGTACACGAGGGGGCGCTGTTCCCGATAGCACATGCTGAACCGGTTCTTGAACCAGTAGTGCTCATTGCCGCCGTGGTTGGCGCATTCGTCGAAGGTGACCGGGTCGTCCGCGGGCGCGCGCAGGTGGCGGCCGGTGCGGGGGATGGTGGTGACGGCCCGGTAGCGGCCGTCGTGGCCCAGCCGGTGCAGCCGGGCCCCGGTCGGTCCAGACGCCAGGGCGCGCCGGAGCTCCTGCGCGCGGCGGCGCGGCGGCGCGAGGCGGCCGGCGGAGCCCAGCGCCGGGCTGGCCGCGTGGTGGCCGGGTTCGGGCGGCCTCGCGAGCTCCGCGGAACCCGCGGCAGGCCCGGCAGAGGGCCGTCCAGGGGTGGGTTGTTCGGGGGAGGACTGGGGGGCGGGATGCTGTACCGCGTCCGCTGGGAGGGCGGGGACCAGTGTCACACACAGTCCCAGCACGATCACACCGGCGCGCCAGGCGGGGACGTCACGCATGAGCTCTCCAACAGGCCGAAGACGACGGGCAGAAGGTGGACGCGGAAGCAGAGACGAGCACGGCGGGCCGCGGCGTGGGGCGCGGCGGGGCTCGGCACCCCGGCGGGGTCAGGTGATCATGTCGAAGGTGCCCCAGCCCCAGCCGATCGCGACCGGAGGCCGCAGGGTGGCGGCGCCGTCCAGGCGGCGGGTGTTGAGGTAGGCCCACAGCTCTCCGTTGACCTGGCGGGCCAGCACGTCCTCGTAGCCGTCGCCGTCGGCGTCCGCGAGCAGCAGGTAGTCGACCTTGTCGTAGGTGAACCACTGGTCGCCGCTGACCTGGATCGGCGGGGCGCTGGACCAGGTGTTCTCCCGGGCGTAGGCGCGGTTGTGCGGCGACAGGAACAAGGTGCCGAGCTCGAAGTTGTGGTGCAGCAGGTCCGGGCCGTCGTCACCGGACCACTCGGTGGCCATCAGCCAGCTGTCCAGGGCGTGCTCACCGGCGCGCTCGCGCTCACCCCACGTGCCCACTCCCTGGAAGGTGCGGCTGTGGACGTAGACGTAGGTGCTGTCGTCGCCGTCGCGGCCCCACCGCACCACCAGGTCGTCGAACCCGTCCAGCGTGACGTCCTGGACGATGATGGTGCGCAGCCCGCCCCACCCGTGGCCGACCACGACCGGGTCGCCCCACGTCTGGTCCCCGCGGAAGGCGCCGGTGTGCGGATACACCAGCAGAACCCCGTCGTCGGCGCGGCGTGCGATCACATCGACCCAGTCGTCGCCGGTGACCTCGCCGAGCCCGATCCAGTCCATGATCTGCCACCCGTGCCCGGCCACCACCGGGGTCGGCCAGCTCCCGGCCCCTTCCCAGCGGCCCACGTGCGGGTAGACCAGCAGCTCCCCGGTGCCCGCCTGCCGCGTCACCAGATCGGGCCAGTCGTCCCCGGTCACGTCCTGGGCGCGCGAACCGGTGTTCTGCGCATGCGCCACCACCCGGCCGCCCGACCCCGGTCCAGCCGGTGCGCCCAGTCCCGGAGGCCTCGCGGTTCGTGCGGCGGCTTCCGTCGGCGCGGCCGCCGCCATCGAGCCCAGCACGCAGCAGACCAGCCCGGCGGCAACCCACGACCTCAGTCGACGCATGGCAACACTCACCCGTCCTCGCCGCACTCCTGGCTCCAACCACAATCCGTTACTAAAAGCTGATATCTCATGACTCTAAGTGTCCATATCTCGCAGGGGTGGCCGAGGTGGCATGCGCAGTGCTCCTTGAACGGGCGGGGTGGTACCGACACCGCACATTGTTCGCCCATCCGCTATCGCCTCGGTCGCCTCCCGGTCGCGCGGCCGGCGTTTTCCTTAAACCTGGTGTGACCAGGAAGTGACCAGGGAGATAGCGCGTAGCAGAACCGTGGCTGCATGACTCGAAACACATTGCAGCGACGAGCTGCAGCGGGCCATTGTCCGGACGTCGAACCCGCCCGCGCGCAGATTCGGTTCCCCTGTTCCTCCGCCCCCGATCCCCAAGGGGCACCTGACCGTATTCATTTCCAGGAGTGACTGCCCGATCGCTCGTAGTGGTGCTGTATATCCGGGTAGATCGGGAGGGGCGGCTGAGCTCCGAGAGAAGCCGGCCCTGTCGGGACAACGGTGGTCCACACTCGGCGGGTGTTATCGCGGGCCCATCCCGAGCCATCAGCTCCCCCTGACCCCAACCAGATCGGGGCCGCGCCGTGTTGCCGAAACGAAAGAGCCGTGAGCGCCTCACACACGTGCGGAGAAGCCCTTCAAACAGCCGCCGGGGACCTGCCAAAAGCGTGCCGGGAAGGCGATGACCGGGGTGGCGGGAACAATTAGGCCTGATCCAGCCAGGCGCATCGAATACGGCCCCTCACATGTGAGGGGCCGTCGGGGTTGCTGCGGCGGGGCTGTGCGCCCCGCGGCATCGGCTACTGTGCGGTCGCCTTGATGAGGATGATGACCCAGAGGACGAGGGCCGCGGCCCCCGCTCCGATGAACAGGGTGTTCTCCCCGTGGACGCCGGCGATGATCAGAAGAACGGACCCGGCGATACCGGCGCGGGCGGTGATCTTCATCGAACTCTCCTTTGCGGGCCGGACGATGCGACGGCTTTGCCGTCACGATCCTTGACCGTACGGAGAATCCGGTGCTCTGGCTTGCTAGGTACTGCGAACTCCTGATGACTTCTCAAGGAACCTCGTGAGGGACCTGCACAGCCTCCTCGCGAAGCTAGCGGCAGGCCGTGCCAGGCATATGCAGCCGCCCCCTCGCCTGCTGGAGGAAGCGTCGCTGGATCTGGAGTTGGGCCGTGATGGGCTGGTGGTTGCGCGGCGGCCGCTGGGCAACGGGCGCGGGCATCTGCTGACGGTGGAACGCGGCGAAGACGGCGGTGACGCGCCCTGCTCGTCGTCACGCAGTCCGCGACGGGTTGCGCTGCCTGGGCGACGAACGGTGCCGGCAGTTCATCCGCCGTCCACGGTGACCAGCCGTCCAACATTTGCTCGGCGATCTCTTCCACTCGGGCCCACTCGCCAGCACCTACGAGAACGCCGCCTCGCCTGGGTCGGGGCGCTGCGACAAGTCCCGGCCGGGCAGCGGCGCGCGCTCATGCTCCACCACAGGGCCGGCCATCCGGTGGCCGAGGCAGCCGGGGTGCCTCGGCCACCGTCTGAAGGAGAAAACCAACGAGAACACCAGCTGAGCCTTGCGTCAGCACCTCTTCAAGAACCAGGACCTGCGCACACGTGCCGAGACGGACCTGGAGGCAATCGCGGCCAATCTCAACGCGCCATTCGTCGCCACCGCCGCGCGGGCGGACTCAGAACCGGTAGCGGAGAATGCGGGCTCCTTGCCGCGACAGGGCCGTGCTGCGGGCGGTGAGACGGGTGAGCGCGCGTAGGGGTTGCGGGAACCGGGCTACTTCGGGTGCGCGGCTGAGGATCTGCTCTTCGATCAGTTCGAGGCCGGCGTCCCAGGACTCTGGTTCGTGTGGGTCGTCGAAGCCCTGGGCGGCTTTGATGCCGAGGGCCTTGATGGTCGGGTGGTACTTCATGGCCCAGGCGGCGAAGCGGGTGTAGCCGTTGAGCGCGAGCTCACCCGAAGGGAAATGGCCGGCCAGCGCGCGGGTCATCGACTGGAAGGAGTCGCCGGGCATGAAGGGGAGCAGCCCCTCGGCGACGATCATCGCTGGCCGGTCGCGGGGGATGGCGGTGAGCCAGTCGGAGGTGGTGAGGTCGGCTCCGACCAGGTGGGAGCGGCCGGGCAGGCATTCGGCCCTCAGGTGGATCACTTCGGGGAAGTCGATGTCGTACCAGTCGACGCCGGGCGGGGGATCACAGCGCAGCATTCTGGTGTCCAGGCCGCAGCCCAGGTCGAGCACCACGCATCCGGGGTGAGCTTCGATGAAGGCGCGGACGACGTCGTCGAGCTTCTTGGCGCGCAGTGCGGTGGTGAGGACGAGGCTGGGCTTGACCTTGAGCTTGTCGAAGTCGTAGTCGATCTTGCCGGCCAGGTCCGCGGACAGGGTGTCGCCGAGGATCGGGCTGGGCCGCCCGGCGTCCAGGGCTCTGGCGTGGAGAGTGAGCAGCAGTGTTTCCTGGATCAGCCCGAGCTTGGGTTGCCAGCGGTGCATGGGGATTCCTTAACGGCGTAGCGGATGACGGGCCGCGAGGTTCTGCAGCCATGTCAGGGAGTCGTGGGCGGCTTTGATGCGCTCGGTGCGGTGCCTGTCGCCGCCCGCGATGTCGATCCCTTCGTCGGCGATCTCACCGAACGCGCTCAGGCCTTCGAGCTTGCGCTGGATGACCTTCTGCCAGGCGTCGTCTTCGATGCGGTAGTAGGAGACGCGATCGCCGGGCCTTCTCACCTTCTTGACCAGGCCGATGGCCGTGAGGAACCGCATGTTCGAGGTGAGCGAGGCCCGGCTGGCCTGGATGACCTCCGCGATCTGCCCGGCGGACTGCTCGGCCGGGTCGCAGATCATGAGCCAGCCGAGGATGCGTCCGGTGATGGGAGGCAGCCCCCACTCCTCGACGCAGAAGGCGGCCACCCGCTCCACCCAGCGGAGCAGCCGGTCCTGCTGTTCCTCAGTGCTCATCGTCGCACCTCCGTTGTTGATCGTGTGGCGGTCACTCTGTCATGGCGGCCACCGTCTCGTAGGTGGGTGTCGGGGTGATGCCGGGGAGCCTGGTCTTGCGCAGGTAGAGGTCGAACCAGTCGATCGCGAGCGCCATCGCCTCCTCCAGGCCCGGGCCGGTGTAGAGGCCGAGCACGTCGTAGGGCAGCACCGCGAGCCGCTTGGGCTCGCCCGCTTTGGCGAAGGCGCTTTGCGCCTCCTCGAGCATGTGGTAAGGGTCCCAGCCGCCGTTGGCGATCATCAGCAGGGGGGTCGGCGCGAGCCGGTGGATGAGGTTCTCCGGCGCGAATGTGAGGAGGTGCTCGGCAGAGTCGAGGGTCTTCTCGTTGCGGTAGGTGGGGAACAGGCGGGTCGACATGTCCGGGGTGTCCTTCACGCTGTCGCCCTCCAACGTCAGGTGCGGCACGCGAGCGCTCTGCCCGCCTTCGTAGCGCCGCTGCCAGTCCTGCTGCAGTTGGTCGCGAAGCGCGTGGACACCGGCACGGCCCCGGAGGCGTTCCAGGTACCGCCATCCGTCCCACACGCTGGGGCTCTGCACGACGACGCACTTGATGCGCCGATCGAGCACGGCGGCCTGGGTCGCCACCGAGCCGCCGACGCTCACCCCCCACACCCCGATTCGCTCCGGCTGCACTTCGGGACGGGTCTGCAGGTAGGACACGGCGCTGCGGAAGTCCTCCACCTGCCGCTCCGGGTAGTCCAGGCCGCGCGGCTCGCCTTCGCTGGAGCCGACCGTGCGGTAGTCGATGGCCAGGACCGCGAAGCCGGCCTTGGTGAAGTACGGCGCGAAGAACGCCAGCGCCTCTTTGACCATCACCCCGCTGTGCCCGAGCACCAGCCCGGGGACCGGGCCGCTCGTGTCGGGCAGGTAGAGATCGCCCGCGCAACGGGTGCCGAGGCTGTTGAAAGTCACGTGTTCCACAGCATGCTCCGAAGTGAAGTGGCTAGTTATTTCAACTATGACTGAAATAGCTAGCTACTGCAACCTCCTGAGCCTGTCCGCGCTGATCTCCTCACTGCCTGGGCCCAGCACCAGGATTCTCTGGCGACCGCCCCGGCCTGGGCCTGGTATGGCGCGAGATCACCCGCTGCGGCGACCGCGCCGGCCCCTGCCGCCCGGCCGGACAAGCTAGACGCGGTGGTCGGCGGGGCCGTCCTTGGACATCACCAGGACCTCGCCGTTGGACGAGATCCCGCCCGCGTACGGGCGGGAGACGTCGAGGCTGGCCCCGACGTCGCGTCCCTCGCCGGGTCGTAATCCACCACGCGGCCCGGCTCGGAGATGGCCAGGAAGACCTTGCCGTCGGGGGACGCGGCGAGGTTCCAGATGAAGTGGTAGGAGTACGCGCCCACCTTGGACGCCGAACCGGTCAGGGTCTCGAGGCGGTAGAGGTCGGACTGGCTGTGCGTGCCCATGTCACCGCGATGGCCCGCCGGCCCACTGAAGTCGGCAGACGGGCTTACTCCGATCGAGCTGTGCCCACTCGCGAGTTCGATCGGAGCCTGCTCGCCCCCGAGATCTGCGCGAAGTCGCGGACCATGGTGCTGTCGGTACCGGTCGGCCAGAAGGGCGCACAGATCATTGGTGGCATGCCCGACACCGGCACTGCGACGACGTGAGGGTTGTCAGGACGCACCCCACCTACCGTCAGGTGGATCACATCGCCCTTGGCGACCAGGACGATCGCCTCCTCGAGCGACCCGGACCTGTGCCGGGGTGCCCGGCGCAGCGGGACACCGTCAGGAGTGGCGCGGGGGATCCACAGATCGGCGAGTTGCTGCCGCATGCTGCTCGGATACAGGATTTCGTGACCGGCCAGTTCCTCAACGTCGATGACGGCGCGCCGCCCCAGCGGGTGCCCGGCCGGCACCAGCGCCGCCCGCGCTTGGAGGAGCCACGCCGGACCGACGGCGAGGCCCATGGCCTCCACTTCCGCGGTGTCGGCGGGCAGCCAGCCGACGAAGACGTCCACCGGCCAGTCCTCCCCCCAGCGCGCCGGGTCGGTGTTGGGGTGCGCGGAACGCACCACGGCGCAGTGCGGCCGGGCCCGTTCGAACGCCTGGATCGGCCCGTCGACCACGGCGCTGAGCAGGCTGGTCGCAACACCGACACGCAGTACCTGGGTACTCGTACTCTCTCGTGCCTCGTCCAGCGCCCGTGTCATCCGTTCGTACGCGGGCCGTAGTTCGGCGTTCAGACGTTCACCCAGCGGCGTCAGCCGGACCTGCCGGCTCGTCCGCTCGAACAGCGGAGCGCCGACCCGGCGTTCCAGCGCGCGCACCGCCTGGCTCACGCGAGAGGTGGACACGCCCAGTCGCCCGGCCGCGCGAGTGAAGTGCAGCTCCCCGGCGACCTGCAAGAACGCCTCGATCTCACGCATCTCCATGTGCTCATTGTGTCGCCCCACTTCACGATCGTGCCGCTATCCGTCCTTGATCGCCTCTTCCGGCAGAGCCAGCCTGGAAGAACTATGGGACTCGAAGAACACCTTCCCAGCGGCTTCCTGCTCACGACCGTCGAGACGATGGCCGGCTGGGCGCGTAAGTCGTCGATGTGGCCGATGACCTTCGGCCTGGCTTGCTGCGGCATGGAACTCATGGCCGTCGGCGACCCGCGCCACGACTTCTCGCGGTTCGGGATGGAACGCGCCTCGGCAACACCCCGCCAGGCCGACCTGATGATCGTCGCGGGCCGGGTGAGCCAGAAGATGGCGCCGGTGCTGCGGCAGCTGTACGACCAGATGACCGAGCCGAAGTGGGTCATCGCGATGGGCGTGTGCGCCTCGTCCGGCGGCATGTTCAACAACTACGCCGTCGTGCAGGGCGTCGACCACATCGTGCCTGTGGACGTCTACCTGCCCGGCTGCCCACCTCGCCCGGAGATGCTGCTCGACGCCATCGTCAAGCTGCACGACAAGGTAGAGAACGGCAAGCTGGGCGCGCACCGCCGCGCCGAGGTACAAAAGGAGGAACGAGCCGTCCTCACAGCACTTCCGCTGGTCAACGAGCGCTCCGCCGCAGAGTGACCAGCGGGGCGCCGCTTTGGGGCCTGGTATTCCAACGACCGCATCCTCGGCGGCGACAGGTTCTTCGCGAGAACCGGCGGCAAACACCCGGGCGCACGGGACGGAGTTCAACGGCGGCGCCGGGTCAGCCGGGTAGAGGTCAAGCCGGATCTGGCCGAGGGAACGCCGGGCACCTGACTGGTCAGCGGACCGCGGCGGCAGAGCTGACCGTTGGGTGACGGCTTCCGCCGCCCTTTTCGGATGACGTTGAAGTCAGTGGGTTAGCTCCGTCCGCCTGACCGGACGGAGCACTCGCGAGCGGCTCCAGCCTCCTCTCGCTCACCATTTCGGCGGCGTGTTTCGTCAGATTCTCTCGGTCGCTCACACTGAACGGCCCGAAGCCGACCGCCCGGTCACCTGGCGAGATCCCGGATACAAGACCTCACCGCGGCGCGTCCCCCTTGCACACTCATTGTTGATGATCGTGTTCCCTGATCGCGGCCTCCACGAGGGCGCGGGCGGCCCAGGTCATAGCCTCCTGCTCGGCCTGGGGGTCGAGGCCGCGGACGTCACGCAGGGCTATCTGCGCCTCCCAGCCGATCACCATGGTCAACGCGGAGATGAGGCGCTCGTAGGAATGATCGCTCAGGGTGTCGC
Source organism: Actinomadura sp. NPDC049753 (assembly GCF_040674655.1). Taxonomy (NCBI): domain Bacteria; kingdom Bacillati; phylum Actinomycetota; class Actinomycetes; order Streptosporangiales; family Thermomonosporaceae; genus Actinomadura; species Actinomadura sp. NPDC049753. The sequence goes on from NZ_JBFARL010000144.1 coordinate 20,608, forward strand.
GCAGTGGTTCGCAGGCTTCCATGAGCCATTCGATCCGGCGTTGGCTGCGGCGTGGGCCGATCGGCTCCGGGGCGCCGTTCAGGGGCGGGTCGACGGTCAAGCGGATCATGCGGCGTCCCAGAGGGAGTGATTGTGGCGAGTGTTTCAGCAGTGTCTGGATGAGTGCGTCGACTCGGCCAGCCGGGTCGTCGGCGAGCGCTGGGTCGGACAGCGCCGCCTTGACCGGTGGTTCGTTGAGCGCGCCTGCCGTCGCGTCGACGAGCAGCTGGTCCAGGGCGGGGAAGTACATGTAGATCGTGCGGCGCGACACGTCGGCGGCGGCCGCGATCTCGTCGACGGACGGCGTCGCTCTGCCGGCGCTGAGGCGTACGGCCGCATCGACGATCGCCTTGCGGGTGCGGCGGCGTTGGGCTTCCCGGCCGCCGCCGCGGGTCGGCTTATCAGTGGTCATCGGAGTGCTGCGCCTCCTTGGTTCTGCAGGTCACAACCGTGTTGACGGCTTTTTCTTCATGAGTATATCGTTGTGCATCAGTTGCACATGAGTGCAACGACTGCACAGGACGGCAGGTTCTTGGGCGGCTGTGGCGATCCAGCTCGCGGCGCGGCTCAGGAGGTGCACGCACGTGCGGTCGCCTGAAGCGGCAACGCACGTGGCGGCAAGAACAGATGAACAGGAGCCGACGATGAAGGTGCTGGTGGCAGGAGCGACCGGAGCGATGGGCAAGGAGCTGGTGCCTCGTCTGGTCGATGCGGGGCACGAGGTGTTCG
>NZ_JBFARL010000145.1:0-21337 GCF_040674655.1 Actinomadura sp. NPDC049753
CCCGCGGGCACCGCGCCCGGCAAGGGTTGAGCCGGCGGGGACGGCGGACCGGGGGCCACGGCGGCGTCCGGTTCCTGTCCCGGCCGGTGGAGACCGGGCCGGCCCGGTGAGAACGGCCGCCACCTGCGGCGACACGAACGAGACCGGCGCGGGCGGGCCGCCTCGGCCCGGTCGCCCGAGACCAACGGAGGGTGATTCATGCGCGTACTCATCGTGGGGGCGGGCATCGGCGGGCTCACCACCGCGCTGAGCCTGCACGAGGCCGGAGTCGAGGCCCTCGTGGTCGATTCCGCCAACCGGCTGCTGCCGCTCGGCGTCGGCATCAATCTGCTGCCGCACGCCGTCCGGGAGCTCACCGAGCTGGGATTCGCCGGCGAGCTGGCCGAGACCGGCATCCCGACAGGCGAGATGGTGCACTTCGACCGGCACGGCGGCCGGATCTGGGCGGAGCCGCGCGGGCGCGCGCTCGGCTACAACTGGCCCCAGTACTCGATCCACCGCGGCGAGCTGCAGATGATGCTGCTCGACGCCGTCCGCGCGCGGCTCGGCCAGGACGCCGTCCGCACCGGGACCGTCTTCGAGGGCTTCGAGCAGGACGGGACGCAGGTGCGGGCCCGCCTGCTCGACCGGGCGTCGGGCGCCGCCGAGACGGTGACGGCCGACGCGCTGGTCGGCGCGGACGGCCTGCACTCCGCCGTCCGCGCGCAGCTGTACCCGGACGAGCCGGCGCCGCTGTGGAACGGCATCCGGCTGTGGCGCGGCATCACCGAGGCCGACCCCATCCTGACGGGGCGGACCATGGTCGTCATGGGCAGCAACGCCACCTCGAAGATCGTCGTCTACCCGATCTCCATGCGCGTGGAGCGCCGGGGCAGGGCGCTGCTCAACTGGGCCGCGGAGGTCAGGCTCGCCGACGACCGGCTGGACTGGGACCCCGACTGGAACAAGGCCGGCCGCCTGGAGGACGTGCTCCCCTACTTCGCGGACTGGAAGTACGACTGGCTCGACTTCCCCGCGCTGATGTCCGAGGCGGCGGAGATCCTGGAGTACCCGATGGTCGACCGGGACCCCGTCGACCGCTGGACGTTCGGCCGCGTCACGCTGCTCGGCGACGCCGCCCACCCGATGTACCCGATCGGCTCCAACGGCGGCTCCCAGGCCATCCTCGACGCCCGCGTCCTGGCGCACGAGCTGGCCCGCGCCGACGACCCCGCCGACGGGCTGCTCGCCTACGACAAGGCGCGCCGCGAGCCGGTCAACGCCATCGTCCAGGCCTGCCGGGACATGCCCGCCGACCGCATCCTGCACACGGTCAGCCAGCGGGCGCCGGACGGTTTCACCTCGATCGAGGACGTGCTGACGCCCGACGAGCTGAACACGATCACCGGCGCGTACCGGCAGACCTCGTTCTCCGACGTCGAGGCCCTGAACTCCCGCCCCTCCTACTCGGCGGTGGGCTGACGGCGGCGCGGACCGGCGCGCGATGACGGGCGCGGCGAGGCGGTCGCCTCGCCGCGCCTTCGGCTTCCGCGCGGAAGGCGGTCTCGCGCTCAGGAGGCGGCGACGGCGGCCAGCCGGGTGCTCATGGCGTGGGAGGCCCGCTCGAAGAGGGACGGGTCGTCGTGGAGCAGGGCGTACGCGCCGCCCGTGCGGCAGAGGGCGTCCAGCTCGAAGGCGAGCTGGGAGACGTCGGTCGCCGCCTCGATCTCGCCGAGGTCGCGCGCCTCGCGCAGGCAGCGCTCCAGGAAGGCGCGCCAGTCGCGCTGCGACGCGGCGATCGCGTCGCGGACGCGGCCGGGACGGGCGTCGAACTCGGCCATCGTGGAGTGGAAGAAGCACCCGCCGGGGAAGACGCGCTCGCGCTGGTAGCGCTGCCACGCGTCCAGGAGCGCGCGGACGCGGCCGATCCCCTCGGGGACGGCGAGCGCCGGCTCGATCACGTGCGCGCGGAACACCTCGGCCGCCGTGCGCACCGTCGCCAGCTGGAGCTCCTCCTTGGAGCCGAAGTGGGTGAACACGCCGCTCTTGCTGATCCGCAGCTCGGTGGCGAGCCGGCCGATCGACAGGCCCTCCAGGCCGTCGGCCGACGCGATGTCGGCGGCGCGGCGCAGGATCGTGCCGCGCGTCTGCTCCCCCTTGGCCAGCCGCCCGTCGATGCTCATGTTCCTCAATCTGCACGACCGTTCGTTCAAAGTCAATGCCGCGAACCCCTTGACGCGGGCCTTCGGAAGAGAAGAGTGTACGACCGTTCGTTTTTCTTTCTGAGAGGCGCCCCTTCATGACCACCGAGACGCAGACGGGCGCGGCACCGCCGCGGGCGGCCGCCGTGCGCCGGGACGTCCCCTGGCTCGCCGCCGGCGCGACGTTCCTGGCCATGCTCGACGCCACCGCCGCGAACCTGGCCGTCGCCGACCTGCACACCGACTTCCCGGACAGCACCCTGTCCGGCCTGACCTGGGTGATCACCCTGTACGCGGTGCTGTTCGCGGCGCTGCTCGCGCCCGCCGGCCGCGTCGCCGACCTGGTCGGCCGGCGGTCGCTGTACCTGTGGGGCACTGGGCTGTTCACGCTGGCGTCGCTGGCCTGCGCGGTCGCGCCGAACCTGCCCGTCCTGCTGGCGACGCGCGCCGCGCAGGGCGCCGCCGCGGCGGCGCTGATCCCCGCGTCCCTCGCGCTGCTGCTGCACGACACCCCTCCCGAGCGGCGCGCCCGCAGCATCGGGCTGTGGAGCGCGGCGGGCGCCTTCGCCGCCGCGATCGGCCCCGGCCTCGGCGGGGTGCTGGTCGACCTGTCCGGCTGGCGGGCCCTGTTCGTCATCAACGTGCCGATAGGGCTGGCGATGCTGCTCGGCGGGCGGCGCCTGCCCCGGGCCGCGGGCGGCGCGGGCCGGCTGCCCGACCTCGCCGGGACGCTGCTGCTCGCCGCCGGGGTCGGCGGGGCCGCGCTCGGCGTCACGCAGAGCCGGGACTGGGGCTGGACGGACGCCCGGACGCTCGCGCTGCCGCTCGGCGGCGCCGCCCTGGTCGCCCTGGCGCTGTGGCGGTCGGCGCGGCACCCGGTGCCCGCGCTGGAGATCTCGCTGTGGCGCGACCGACGGTTCGCCGCCGCGAACGCCGCCTCGTTCCTGTACGGGACGGCACTGTACGCGTGGCTGCTCGCCGGCGTGCTCTACCTGACGGGCGAGTGGCACTACTCGATCCTGAAGGCGGGGTTCGCCTCGACGCCCGGCGCGTTCACCGCCACCGCGGCGGCGGTCGCGGCGGGGCGCCTCGCCGCCCGCTTCGGCGTCCGCCCGACCGTGACGGGCGGCGCTCTGATCATGGTCGTGTCCGGGGTTTGGGTCATCGCGACCCTGCCCGCGGAACCGCACTTCGCGACGCTCTGGCTCCCGCTCGGCCTCCTGGTCGGGACGGGCATGGGAATGATCAGCACCGGCACCGCCTCGGCCGCCGCGCTGTCGGCCGGGCCGCTGCGGTTCGCCGGCGCCACCGGGCTCAACACCACGGCGCGGCAGCTCGGCGGCGCGCTCGGCATCGCCGTCCTCGCCGCGCTGCTGCCGGAGCGGGCCGCGCGCGGCGACTACGCCTCCGTCTACCTGTTCTGCACGATCGCCGCCGCGGGCACGGCCGCCGCCGGCCTGCTCCTCACCGTCCGCCCGGCGAGGCCCTGAGGCGGTCCGCGCGCCGGCCGCTCACTTGGCGTCGGCGTAGCGGCCGACGACCGCGATCTCCATCGGGAAGACGACCGGGGTGTCGCCGAACAGCAGCCCGCGCGCCTCCTGCGCGGCCGCGCGCACCGCGTCGGCGACCTCGGCGGCCAGGCCGGCGGGGGTGTGCACGATGACCTCGTCGTGCTGGAAGAACACCAGGCGGGGCGGGCCGATCCCGGTGAGGCGGCGGCGCAGGGAGCCCAGGAGCGCGAGCGCCCAGTCGGCGGCGGTGGCCTGGACGACGAAGTTGCGGGTGAAGCGGCCCCGCCCGCGCAGCGCCTGGGCCGCCGTGCCGCCCCGGGGCCCCGGGGCGGCGTCGTCGTCGCCCGCCGACGTCAGCTCGCGCCACCCGGCCGACGGCGGCGGGCACGTGCGGCCGAGGCGGGACCGCACGAGCAGCCCGCGCTCCCCCGCCCGCGCGGCGGCCTCCACGTACTCGAACGCCTGCGGGAACCGGCTCTTCAGGACGGCGAGGAGCTGCACCGCGTCCGCCGTCCCGCCCCCGTACATGGCGGACAGCAGGGCGATCTTGGCTTTGTCGCGCGCGGTCCGCGCGCCGTCGGCGTCGTCGCGGAAGGCGTCGGACAGGGCCGCGTAGAGGTCGCCGTGCGCGGCGGCCTCGGAGAACGCGCGGTCGCCGGCGAGGGCCGCCAGCACCCGGGGTTCCAGCTGCGCGGCGTCGGCGACGACCAGGGCCCAGCCCGGGTCGGCGACGACGGCCTTGCGCAGCACGCGCGGGATCTGCAGGGCCCCGCCGCCGCTCGTCGCCCACCGCCCGGACACGACGCCGCCGACGACGTACTCGGGACGGAACCGGCCGCCGCTCACCCACGTGTCGAGCCACGTCCAGCCGTGCGCGGCGTGCAGCCGCGACAGCTCCTTGTACTCCAGCAGCAGGGGCACGGCGGGGTGGTCGACCTGCTTCAGGACGTGCGCGCGGGTGGAGGGGATCGGCAGCCCCGCCGAGGCGAACGCCCGGATGATCTGCGCCGGGGAGTCGGGGTTGACGTGCACGCGGGGCCCGAACGCGGCGCCGATCCGGTCGGCGAGGTCCTGCAGCCTGCGGGGCCGCAGACCGCCCGTGGGCCGCGGCCCGAGCATCTCGGTGAGCAGCGCGTCGTGCTCGTCCGCCGACCAGGGCAGCCCTTCGTGCGCCATCTCGGCGGCCACCAGCGATCCGGCCGACTCGGCCGCCGCGAGCAGCGCGAAGCCGTCCAGCCCGGCGATGGCGCGCTGCTGCTCGGCGTGCACCGCGACGATCTGGCCGAGGTCGTCGGCGGACTCCTCCCGCCCGGCGTCGTCGTCGAACAGCGACGGCTGTGCGGCGTCTTCCCGGGGCGGCGGCGGATCGGCCGGGACGGGCTCGCCGCGCAGCCGCGCCCACGCCGCCCGGACCGAGCGCGGCTCCCCGTACCGCCCGGCATGGCCGAGCAGCAGGCTTTCGACGAGTTCGAGGTCGTGGCAGCGCGCCACCCGCACGCCCGCCTCCAGCAGCCGGGGGTAGAGCCGCGCGGTGGACGGCCACACCCAGCGCGGCGCCGACTCGCGCTCCCGCTCGGCGATGGCCGAGACCAGGTCGGGTACGTCCTCGACGGGCCCCGCGGGCGCCCCGTCCTCGCCCACCGCCCGCAACGCACCCCCACGCCCGCCCCCGGCCGCGACCGCGATCCTCACCCGCCCATTCTGACCCCGCCCACCGACAATCCAGCCGTAGCACCAATGGCGAAGACCCCCCGTGACGAAGTCACGGGGGGTCGAGCGCGATCCGAATCAGCAGGCCAGGGCCGTGGCCCGCTGCTCAAGGCAGCGTCTGAAGCTCGGCTGGCGACGACCTCCCCATGCGATCGCGTCCGAAGGCGGTTTCGAGCGAAGCAAGAAACCGATCGCGAAGCGAGCCGCAAGGCGAGACGGAGCGATGCCAGCGATCGCCCGCCTTTATCGACGATGGAGGGCCGCCAGGCCCGAAGGAGGAGAAAAGGCCTAGACGACCGACACCTGCTGGCCGGCGGGGGTGTCGCCGTAGCGGTCGACGACCTTGTTCAGCTGGAGCTGGTAGTACAGCACGCCGAAGCCGAAGATGCCGAGCAGGAAGCCCATGCCGCCGCTGCAGCTGGGCTGGAGGCCGGCCGAGCGCTGGGCCTGGGCGATGCGCCCGCCGAGCTTGACCCACATGACGAGCGGCCAGATGCCGAGGGTGATGCCGCCGAACAGCATGGACAGCAGCGCGTTGGTGGCGGCGTTGTCGATGCGGCGGTCGTACTGGTGCAGCTCGTCGTGGACCTTGAAGAACCAGACGAGCCCGTAGATGCCGAAGGTGATGATCGGCAGCCCGAGCCAGGCGCCGACCGGGTTGCGGCGCTTCATGTTGAGGCCGGTGCCCGCGGCGGCGGGCGCCTGGTGCTGCGCGGGGGCGGGCGCGTAGCCGCCCTGGTATGCCTGCTGCTGGCCCTGACCCTGCTGGGGGTAACTCATGGAAAAGCTCTCCTGAAGGACGCGGTCGTTTTCCGGCCGACCGTCCGTTACCGTTCACCGGTGTGGTGAGCCACGACTGTAACGGCATCCGGGCACGTCGCGAGGCAAGATCGCCCACTTTCGCCCCATGACTGGCGGATCATCCAAACCGACCGGTCAGCGCAGCGGGATCGTCACCTCGTCCTCGCACGGCGGCGACGTCTCGTGGTCGCCGCACCCCGTCGCCGCGAAGCAGCGGATGCGCAGGTGCGACTCCGTCACGTCCAGGCGGAGGAAGCTCTTGAAGAACGGCGGCCGATCCCAGTCGGCCAGCTCCGACCGGAACCGCTGCGGCAGCCTGCGCACGGGGAGCCGCAGGAAGCGGGGGCGGCTGCGGCCGTTGCGCGGCACGCCGAGGACGGCGGCGACGAAGCGCGCGCGGCGCGACGCCGCGGGGCCGTCGTACCCTCGCCCCGGCTTGATCCCGAGCCGGTGCTCGACGGCGGCGGTGGCCTCCTCGGGGGTGAGCTCGAAGAGCCCCGGGAGCCGCAGCCACCGGCCGTACAGCTTGCTGTAGCGCGACAGGGAGTCGCCGCGCAGCGGGTAGCAGCGGAACTCGTCCTCCTCCACCACCCGGGTCCGCGGGATGACGTGGGTCGCGTGCATGAAGGCGCCCCCGCCGCCCGAGACGATGTACTGGATCGTCCGGCCGTCGCCGGTCCGCACCGGGTAGCGCTGGTAGTTGTGGATGTCGCCGCCGATCGCGGCCACGTAGTGGTGCGCCGGGTCCTGGACGATCTCGTCGACCGTCCCGCCACCCTCGATCGCCCCGGGACGGTGGCCGTCGTCCACGTACAGCGGCTTCCCGGTCACCAGCAACTTGGGTTTCGGCCCTCCGGACACCTCCCGGAGCCAGCGCCCCTGGTCGCGGTCGAGCCGGCCCGTGATCCCGGTGTCGATACCGATGATGCGCAGCGCGGGGGTGTCGATCGCCCAGTACGGCCCCGGTTGCGCGCCCTGCTGGCCGGGCGCGCCCCGGTACAGCCTGCGGGCCTCGGCGAGCGCCTCCGCGTCGACGGCCCCGGAGTGGCGCCACAGGCGGCGCGGGATGAAGGCGAGCGGGCCGCGCCACGGGGGCGGCGAGCAGTTCTCGTCCAGCCCGCAGAAGACGTGCAGGAAGCCGCGCAGCCCGTCGTACCAGTCGTGGTTGCCGGGCACGGCGTAGATGGGCGCGGGGTAGTCCTTGTAGGGGCGGAAGAACTTGTCGGGGTAGTCGCCCGCGTCGCCGGTCGGGTAGATCACGTCGCTGGCGATGACCATGAAGTCGGTGCCCTCGGCCGCGTGCAGCAGCGGCGGGACCACCGCGTACTGCGACCGGTCCCCCTCGCCGGTGTCACCGACCAGCGCGAAGGAGAACTCGGGCGCCGGGCGGTGCACGGTGAACGCGGCCGGGGTGCCGCGCTCGCGCAGCGACGCCACGCAGCGGCGGCGGATCGCGTTGGCCGGGTCGCCGAACAGGTGCGCCAGCACGTCGTTGCGCGATCGCCAGAGCACCGAGGGGCGGCGCCAGGAGAAGTCGGGGACGCGGTCAGGGAGCAGCTCGTGGAAGCTTCCCCGCCTGCCGCAGGCCCAGCCGGCGCCTTCCTCGGAGGTGCGCGAGTTGTCGGGTCCGGGGGGGACCTCGGCAGACACAGAATGCCTCCGGGCGTGAGGGGGTGCTCACAGCTTTTCCGGAGGCGGTCACGCCGTCAAGGCGACACGACGCCAGGAAGCAGACACTCCGTCAGGAGAGCGCGGTTGGCGCCGGCGCCACCCCCAAGGACACCGGCGCCACCACGACGAGGGGGCCTGCGGTCATCATGAGTCCCCCCAGAACGGCGAGCAGTGAAGTCGCCTTCCCATGATGCCTCCACAGACAGCCCCAAGGTCCCGTAGCGGGACGTAACCGACACTATCCGGAGAGCCGTAATGGGGGCGTAAACCGTCCTAAACGCCCCGCAAAACCTCCCGGCAGGGCCGGTCAGGGCGCCAGGACGCGCAGCGCGCCGGGCATCACCCGCGCGGTGACCGGCAGGATCCCGGGGAGTTCGCCGTCCGCGCCGTACGGGAGCGTCCGGCCGGACCCGCCGGCGAGCTCGATGCGGACCTCGCGGCCGCGCAGGACCTCCACCTCGGGCCGCCGTACGTGCGTCCCGGCCTCCAGCTCCCGCATGACGGCGAAGAACAGCGTCCTCGGCGCCTTGCGGATCAGCACGACGTCGAGCAGGCCGTCGTCGACGCGCGCGTCGGGGGCGATGTGCTTGCCGAACCCGTAGTAGCCGGAGTTGGCGGCGACGACGGTGTAGCCCTCCCGCCGGTACGGCTCGCCGTCCACGGTGATCAGGTAGTCGGCGTGCCGCCACGAGGCGATCGCGCGCAGCGCCCCGACGTAGTAGGCGGCCGAGCCGCGCAGGAGCCGCGTCCTGTTGGCGTTGTCGTTGGCGACCGCGTCCACGCCCGCGTAGACGCTGCCGAGCACGGCCGTCCCGTTGGCGTCGATGGCGTCCACGGCACGCGGCTCGCCCTCCAGCAGCAGCGGGGCGAGTCGCTCCGGGTCGGAGGGGACGCCGAGCTGGCGCGCGAAGTCGTTGCCCCGGCCGGCGGGGACTATCCCGAAGAGGGCCCCCGTCCCGGCCAGGGCACCGCCGACGCAGCCGACCAGGCCGTCCCCGCCGACGCCGAGCACCACCCGGCCCGCCCCGGCCGCGGCGCGGGCGGCGTCGGCGGCGTGCTCCATCCCGCGGCTGTACTCGACGTCGACCTCGGCGCCCGCGTCGCGCAGCAGCCGCGCGAGCGGGATCAGGCACGAGGCGGACGCGCCGCCCGCCGCCGGGTTGACGATCGCGGTGAACGCGCGCACACTGCTCGCTTCTCTCCCGCGCACGGAGCTCACTCCCTTCCCGCGGGCGGGACGAGGACGCCCGGGTTGAGGATCCCCGCGGGATCGACCCGGTCCTTGACGGCGCGCAGCACGGCGGCGCCGAGCGGCCCGATCTCCCGGGCGTACCAGTCGCGGTGGTCGGTGCCCACCCCGTGATGGTGGCTGATCGTCCCACCGGCGGCGAGGATCGCGTCGCAGGCCGCGCGCTTGGCGGCGGCCCAGTGCCCGAGGGGCTCCTCGCCCTGCGCGGACACGACCGTGAAGTAGAGGGACGCGCCGGTCGGATACACGTGCGAGATGTGGCACATCACCAGCGGCGGCGTCCCGGCTCCTGACAGCGTCCCGATCAGGGCCTGCCGGACGGCCTCGTACAGCGCGGGGACGTCCGACCAGAAGGCGGCGGTCTCCAGCGTCTCGACGAAGGCGCCGACGTCCAGGAGGGAGTCGCGCAGGTAGGGGGCGTCGAAGCGGCCGCGCTCCCACTTCTCCCCCGGCCCGGCGCCGAGCGGCTCGCCGCCGGCCTCGCGCAGCACCCGCGCGGCCCCGGCCCGCCGGTCGGCGACGAGCTCGGGGGTTCCCTCGAAGCCGAGGACGGCCAGGGCCCCGGCGGCGGAGGAGCCGTCGCCGATCGCCGCGGGGTCGGCCAGCCCGACCATGGTCTCGGTCTCGTCCGACAGCCGCAGGACCGCGGGGAGCGGCCCGTCCTGGGCGAGGCGCCGCAGCGCGGCGGCGCCCTCGTCGAAGGAGGCGAACCGCCAGCCCTCGTACTCCCTGGCCTCCGGGACGGGATGCACCCGCACCCGCACGGAGGTGATCACGCCGAGCGCGCCCTCCGAGCCGAGGACGAGCTGCCGCAGGTCGGGCCCGGCCGCCGACTTCGGCGCCCGCCCGAGGTCGAGCGTCCCCTCGGGGGTGGCCGCGGTGAGGCCGACGACCATGTCGTCGAACCGCCCGTACCCGGCGGACGCCTGCCCGCTCGACCGCGCCGCCGCGAACCCGCCGATCGACGCCCACTCGTAGGACTGCGGGAAGTGCCCGAGCGTGTAGCCGCGCTCGTTGAGCAGCGCCTCCGCCGCCGGGGCGCGCAGGCCGGGCTGCAGGACGGCCGTCCGGGAGACCTCGTCGAGCTCGACGAGCCGGTCCATGCGGCGCAGGTCGAGGGCGACGAAGGCGTCCGCGCCCCGCGGCGCCAGCCCGCCGACGACCGAGGTGCCGCCGCCGAACGGGACGACCGCGATCCGCCGCCCGGCGCACGCCTCCAGCACCGCGAGCACCTCGCCGTGGTCGCCGGGCAGGACCACCGCGTCCGGCGCGTCGGCGGCGTCGCCGGCCCGGATGCGCAGCAGGTCGGGCGTGGACTTGCCGCGCGTGTGGCGGAGCCGCGCCTCGGTGTCGGCGCGCACGTTCCCGTCCCCCACGACGGCGGCGAGCGCGGTCAGGTCGTCCCCGGACAGCCGGGCCTCGGCGATCCGGACGTCCGACGGCTCGGCCGGCGGCTCCGCGGCGGGCCGCACGCCGAGCAGGTCGCGCAGCAGGCCGACCGTCGGCTCGGGCAGCGGTGCCGCCTTCGCCGGGTCGCCCCAGCCGCTCCACAGCATGTCGCGCGTCTCCACGCCCGCCTCCCTCGCCGCCCCGGCCGTCTGGTGGCTTACACTGTGACACATGACGTCGAATCGTCACAACAGGACGGCGGCGCGGACCGCCGACGACACCGTGCTGGACGCCGCGCGCGACTGCGTGCTCGCGGTCGGGGTGCGGCGCACGACGCTGACCGACATCGCGCGGCGGGCCGGCGTCTCGCGCATGACGCTCTACCGGCGCTGGCCGGACGTCCGCACCATCGTCGCCGACCTGATGACCCGCGAGTGGACCGCGATCGGCGACGCGCTGCGGCCCCTCGACGACGGCCGCCCCGTCCGGCCCAGGCTGGTGGACGGCCTGGTCACCGGCGTGCGGACGTTCCGCGACCACCCGCTGCTCCGCAAGATCATCGAGGTCGACCCGGAGCTGCTGCTGCCCTACCTGCTGGACCGCTGCGGCGCCAGCCAGCGGGCGTTCCTCGCGGGGTTCGAGGAGTCGATCTCCGCCGGCCAGCGCGACGGGACGATCCGGGCCGGCGTCCCCGCGCACCAGGCCCGCGCGCTCCTGCTGGTCGTCCAGTCGTTCGGGCTCTCCGCGCAGATCATGATCGACGCGCGGGAGCCCGGGGTCGGCGCCGACGCCCTCGACGCCGACGCCCTCGACGCCGAACTCCGCCACATCCTGGAAAGGATGCTCGCACCGTGAACGCAGCCGGACCCGCCCCCCGGACCTCGCTCAACGCCGCACGCAGGGAGCGCGAGCTCGCCGAACTCCCCGGCGAGGCGGTGGACGTGCTGGTCGTCGGCCTCGGCGCCACCGGGGCGGGCGCCGCGCTGGACGCCGCGTCCCGCGGCCTGTCCGTCGCCGCGGTCGACGCCCGCGACCTGGCGTTCGGCACGTCGCGCTGGAGCTCCAAGCTGATCCACGGCGGGCTGCGCTACCTGGCGTCCGGGCAGGTGGACGTCGCGCACGAGAGCGCGGTCGAACGCGGCGCGCTGATGCTGCGCACCGCCCCGCACCTGGTGCGGGCGCTCCCGTTCGTGCTGCCGCTGACCCCCCTCGTGTCCCCCTCGCAGGCGCTGCTGGCCGGCGCCGGCATGCGCGCCGGGGACCTGCTGCGGCTCGCCGCCCGCACCCCGCGGTCGGTCCTGCCCGGTCCCCGGCGGCTGTCGGCGGTCGAGACGCTCCGGCTCGCGCCCGCCCTGCGCCCCCACGGGCTGCGCGGCGGGCTGCTGTCGTGGGACGGGCAGCTCGCCGACGACGCGCGCCTCGTCACCGCGCTCGCCCGGACCGCCGCCGGGCACGGCGCCCGGATCCTCACCCGCTGCCGCGCGGTCGAACTGACCGGCGACGGCGCCCTCGTCCGGGACGAGCTCACCGGGCGCGAGATCACCGTGCGGGCGCGCGCCGTGGTGAACGCGGCCGGGGTGTGGGCGGGCGGGCTGGTGGACGGGGTGCGGCTGCGCCCGTCCCGCGGCACCCACCTGGTGCTGCGGGCCGAGTCGCTGCGCGGGCTCACCGCCGCGATGCACGTCCCCATCCCTGGGGCTGGCAACCGGTTCGTGCTGGTGCTCCCGCAGGGCGACGGCCGCGTCTACGTCGGCCTCACCGACGAGCCGGCGGACGGGCCCGTCCCCGACGTGCCGGAGCCGACCGAGGGAGAGATCGGCTTCCTGCTCGACGTCCTCGACTCGGCGCTGGACGTTCCGGTGCGGCGCGCCGACGTGGCCGGCGCGTACGCCGGGCTTCGCCCCCTGCTCGACCTCGGACGCGGGGGCGACACCGCCGACATCTCCCGCCGGCACGCCGTCCTGACGTCCCGGGACGGCGTCGTGACGATCGTCGGCGGCAAGCTGACCACCTACCGGCGCATGGCCGAGGACGCCGTGGACGCGGTCGTGCGCGCCCGCGGCCTCACCGCCGGTCCCTGCGCCACCGCGCGGCTGCCCCTCGTCGGCGCGGCCCCGCGCTCCCGGCTCGACGCGCTGGACGCGCCCGCCCGGCTCGTCCAGCGGTACGGCGCCGAGGCGCCGCTGCTGGCCGCGCTCGGCAGGCAGGACCCGGCGCTGCTGGAGCCGGTCGTCCCCGGGCTGCCGGTGACCGGCGCGGAGCTGGCCTGGGGAGTGCTGCACGAGGGCGCCCTCGACGCGGGCGACCTTCTGGACCGGCGCACCCGGATCGGGCTCGTGGCGACCGACCGGAAGGCCGCCCTGCCCGCGGCGGAAGCGCTGCTCGCCGCCCCGCCTGGTTTGACCGTCGCGCCTTAGGTTACCCTTACCTAATCGATTTCAGCTCGACGGGGACGACCGAGGATCGGCGGGGGGACTGCGTGACGCGCGGCAGAAGCTGCGGACACTGCCCGGGGAGCCACACCGGCGAGCGGCCGTGCCTGGCGACCGCGACCGTGAAGGCGGGCGCCTGGCTGCTCGTCGAGCACCCCGGCCCCTGGCCCGAACGCGTCGAGGACCTCTCCGGCCCGGGAGCGGTCGCCGATGCCGTGCGGGCGGCCAAGAAGGCGGGCGTCCGGCCGCAGCTGATCCGCCGGCCGGGCCGCCGCCGCGCCACCCCGCCGGTCCAGGTCTACGCCGGATTCTCCCGCGGAGGCGAGGCCTGGATCGAGGGGCGCGAGCTGGCCGATCCGGCCGAGCTGGCGGCGCTCGACCTGGACGCGCTCGCGAAGGGCCGGTCGCCGGGCCTCGGAGAGCGGGTGGCCGAGCCGGTCCTGCTGGTCTGCACGCACGGGCGCCGCAACGCCTGCTGCGCCCGCACGGGGGCGCCGCTGGCCCGTTCTCTCGCGGCGCGTTTCGATCGCCTCATCTGGGAAACCACCCATGTCGGCGGTGACCGATTTGCGGCGAATATGGTATGTCTTCCCCACGGATTCTCGTACGGCGACCTCAGCGAAGCGGAGGCGAACGCGGCGGCGGACGCCTACCTGCGGGGCGAGGTCGTCCTGACCGGGTTGCGCGGACGGGCGGGAGCCCCGGAGCCCGCGCAGGCGGCGGAGCACTTCGTCCGCGCGCACACGGGCCAGCTCGGGGTGGACGCCGTGACCGTGGCGTCGATCACCGGAATCCCCGGAACAACCGGGCACGAAGCGGTTGTTCTCCTGAAGCGGAGCCGTTACCGGGTGGTCGTCGAAGCCGTCCAGCAACCCGACCCGTGCGGGACCGACTGCGGGGAGAACCAGAGAACCTACGTTGTTAGGGAACTCACCCTTCTCAACGAGGCGGCCCTCGTGTAATCTCTCTGAGGCCCCATTCGAGGGCTTCCCTGTCGCACGTCCCCAGGTTTCCGGAGTAACCGGACGGGGAACAGAGCGGCAACTCCAGACGTTGGAACATTCGGCGCTTCTCTGACTTTTGTCATCCGAAGTACGTCGAGCGTCCATGTCCTGAATTTGTTCGAAACCAATCAAGGTGGGTGTTCCATGGCTCAGGTACGTCGGCAGGCAAACCTCCCTCGTCCCAGCTGGGGCTGGCAGGACGCCGCGGCGTGCCGGGGGGAAGACCTCGTCCTCTTCTTCGGCCCCGACGGCGAGCGCCAGCCCGAGCGCGAGATCCGCGAGCGCAAGGCCAAGCAGATCTGCATGGGCTGCCCGGTCCGTACGGACTGCCTGGACTACGCGGTGTCCCGGCCCGAGAAGTACGGCACCTGGGGCGGCCTGAACGAGGACGAGCGCGCGTCCGAGCGCCGTCGCCGCATGCGTCGCGCCAACGCCGCCTGAACGAAGGCACAGGCCGCCGAAACGCTCCCATCGCGATCCCCGGCACGCCACCTAAAACGTCACGGCCCCGCCCCGCGGGGCCGTTTGCGTTGCCCGGGCCCGGTCCATCGCGACCGGGCCCGGGTTCTTCGTCACATCTGCGTCACAACCCGGTCACGTCGTTCACGACATTCCGGCGGGACGCCCTTTTACCGCACCGGCCCCGCCGATGTGGCCATTTCCCGAAAATTCCCGGACGCCATTCAGTCCCGGGCTCCGGCTGCCCGGACCCGGCGCCGCGGCTCACTCCCGGTCCTGGTCCTCGGGCCCGCCCGGGGCCCCGCCGCCCGGCCGCGCGGCACGCCGCAGCCAGGCCGTCACATCGGCGTCGCTGAGCTGTTCGAAGTCGCGGTACCACTGCCCCACGGCGTGGAAGTCCCAGGGCGCGACCGGCACGACCAGGTCGTCCACCTCCGCCTCCAGGCTCCGGACGGTCTCGGCGGCGCCCACCGGCACCGCGAGGACCAGCCGGGACGGCCCGCGCCCGCGCACCGCCCGCACGGCCGCGCGGGCGGTGCCGCCGGTGGCGAGCCCGTCGTCCACCACGATCACCGGCCTTCCGGCGACGGGCGGCAGCGGCCGGCCGCCCCGGTAGACCGCCACCCGGCGCTCCAGCTCGGCACGCTCGGCCCCCACCGTGGGGGCCAGGTCGTCCTCGCGGAGCCCGAGGCGGGCGAGCAGGCCGTCGTCGAACACCGGGGCGCCGCCCTCGGCGATCGCGCCGACGCCGAGCTCCGGCTGCGGCGGGTATCCGATCTTGCGGGTCACCAGCACGTCGAGCGGCGCCCGGAGGTGCCGCGCGATCTCGTGGCCGACGGGGACCCCGCCGCGCGGCAGCGCGAGGACCACGGCCCCCTCCAGCCCCATCGTGGCGAGCCGCGCCGCGAGCACCCGGCCCGCCTCGGCGCGGTCGGTGTAGGGGAGCCGGACGGTTCCGGACCGCCCCCGGGCGCCTCCGCCCGCGAACCTGTTCCAGGGCATCGGGCGCACCCCCTTCAGGGGGTCCCCTACCCACTCAGGAACCGGTGAGCCACCGCAGGGGGTTGTCGTGCAGGATCGCGCCGAGCGTCGCCTCGTCGGCGCCGGCGGCGCGCAGCGCGGGCAGGAACGTCTCGAACAGGTACCCGAACCCGGCGCCGCCGTAGCGGGCGACCTGGGTCATCCGCGCGACCCCGGTGCTCAGCAGCACCCGGTCGGCGTGCCCGGCCTCCAGCAGGTCCAGGACGCGGCGGACGCGGGCGCCGACGGCGGCGGCGTCCTCCCCCGCGAGGCCGAGGGTGCCGAACGAGACGTAGCCGCCCGACTCGGCGATCTTGCGGTGCTGGGCGGGGTCGTCCACCCGGTCCTGCTGCCCCACCGCCACGCGCCCGGGGGGCAGCCCCGCTGAGGTGAGGATCTCCAGTTGGGCGAGGCCCGCGCGCCCGTAGGTCGCGACCGACAGCCCGGAGTAGCGGGCGGCCTGGGCGGCGGCGCGCAGGCACAGCTCCTCGGTCTCGGTCGGGGACTCCCCCCAGGTGCCGATCTCGCCGATGACCCCGGGCAGCGAGTTCGTGCCGTCCATGCCGAAGCCGACCTCGGCGAGCAGCCGCTCGGCGAGCCGGTCGACCGCCGACGCGCCCGGGTACCCGCCCTCGCGGCCGGTCTCGTGGCCGGGGGCCGCCGGGGACGTCCCGGCGGCGAGGACCTCGCGGACGAACGCGGGATGGAACGGCTCGGTGAACACGCCCGTCCCGGCCACCACGGCGACCCGGGCGCCGGCGCTGATGCGGGCGAGCGCGGCGGCGTTGCGTCCCATGCCCGAGCAGGTGAGGTCGACGACGAGGCCGAGGCCGTGGTCCTTGCGCAGGGCGTTCAGCTCCCGCTGGACGGCCTTCTCCTCGTCCAGCCACCGGTTCGGGTCGGAGGCGGCGAGCTGGGGGCGCGCCGGCCAGCGCAGGTCCAGCTGGAGGTGCTCGTGGGAGAGCACAGGCCCGGTGATGTCGGACGTCGCGATCGTGCCGGTCACGGTCCGCAGCCGGCCGGGCTCCTCACGGGGGGTCATGTCACGCGAGGCTACGACATGTTTGCCCTTATCAGGACCTCATTCGGACGGGTTTTTACCCGTCGCGTCCGAGTCCCGCGGCGCCTGGTCGGCCTGCGCCTCCAGGGCGGCGCGGATCCGGGCGGTGTCCCCGCTCGGCCACAGCCGGTCGATCTCGGCGTTCAGCGCGGCTCCGATCAGCACCGCGAGCGCCGCCACGTACAGCCAGGCCAGCAGTGCGATCGCGGCGGCCAGCGACCCGTAGACCGACACCCCGCTCAGCGAACCGGCCAGGTAGATCCGCAGGACGAAGCTGCCCACGATCCAGATCAGCAGCGCGAGCGCCGCGCCGGGCGTCTGGCGCCACCAGGACGTCCGCACCGGGACGCTCATGTGGTACAGCAGCGAGAGGAAGATGATCGACAGGCTCACCACGACCGGCCAGTACAGCGCCTGGACGGCCTCGGTGCTCTCCGGCAGCGCCTGGCGGACCAGCGCGGGCCCGGCCACGATCATCGGAACCACGACGATCAGGGTCAGCAGCCCGATGAGGTAGAGCACGAACGCGCGCAGCCGGGTGCGGATCACGCCCCGCACGCCCGACAGCCCGTAGGCGATCGTGATCGTGTCGACGTAGACGTTCGTCGCCCGCGACCCCGCCCACAGCGAGATCAGGAAGCTGACCGACACGATGTCGGGGCTGCCGCCCTTGATCACGTCGTCGATGAGCGGGACGACGACCGTCTTGACGGTCGGGCCCGTCAGCACCGTCTGGGCGTGCTCGATCACCCAGGAGCGCACCTCGGCGATCGTCTCCGAGCCGAACAGGCCGCGCAGGTGGCCCATCGTGCCGATGAGCCCGATGACGAGGGGCGGCATCGACAGCAGGGCGAAGAACGCCGCCTCCGCCGCCAGCCCGGTGACGCGGTAACGGAACCCGCCGATCGCGGTGCCCTTGATCAGCGTCCAGGCGATCCCCGCGGCGGCCCGCGCGTCGGCGTGCACGCGTGAGGCCAGGCGGTCCCGCCGGCGTCGCCGGGGGCCCTCCGGGTCCTTTCCGGAGGGCGGATCCCCAGCCCGGGAGGCGCCCGCTGCGTCGGAGACGGTGGTCACACCGCCCCACCGTAGAGGGTTGCGCGCCCGGAACATGCCGCATCGCCCACCTCACTGGTCCGCTCCGCGCGTGGCGTGCCGATCGCCTCTCCCGCCCGGTCGTCCCGCGGACCCGCCGCCCGTTCCGTGCACATCCCTTGGCCCATACCCGCTATGACGGCACAGAACGTTTCCCGGACCATGATCATCCGCACTCGACCTCGGTGAACCGGGCATTTGCCTTCATGGGTGACAATAGAGACATGATCTGCCAGTCGTGCCGCGAGCGCCACCACGAGGACTGCCGTGGCGGCTCCTGGTGCGACTGCCAGCACCAGCCCGGGTCCGCCGCCCCCGCGCCCGGCGCGCCCGCCGCCGGGCGCCGCACGGGCTCCGCGGCCGGCGGGAAGGGCGAGCCTCCGGTGAACTGGAGGCGGCAGGGATGACGCATCTCACGCGTCCGCATGCCGGACGTAACTGGACAGTCCGCGAGACGGCATGTCAGAGTTCAGGTATGAGCGCCGCGGACCCGCTGCTGGCCAAGCGCCGGCACGTCGACTTCCTCCGCGTCCGCAGCGCGATCTGTAGGTGACGCTCCGACCACGCCCCTGTACAACCGGGCGCGTGGCGTATCGGCGTCACCTTTGACTTCATCCTGCTCAGCGTCGAGCCGGCTGCCTCAGAGCGCCGGTGCGCTACGCGTCCCTCACGACCACAGATGAGGACGCGCACCGTGCCACCCGCGACCAAACGCAAGAAGGGCGAGGGCCAGTGGGCCCTCGGCTACCGCGAACCGCTCAACAAGAACGAAGAGAACAAGAAGAACGACGACGGCCTGAACGTCCGCCGCCGGATCATCGACATCTACTCCAAGAGCGGTTTCGACTCCATCGACCCCTCCGACCTGCGCGGCCGGTTCCGCTGGATGGGCCTGTACACCCAGCGCAAGCCCGGCATCGACGGCGGCCGGACCGGCGCGCTGGAGGACGAGGAGCTCGAGGACCGCTACTTCATGATGCGGGTGCGCATCGACGGCGGTCAGCTGAGCGGCCCGCAGCTGCGCACGATCGCGGACGTCTCCACCCGGTACGCGCGGGGCACCGCCGACATCACCGACCGCCAGAACGTCCAGCTGCACTGGGTGCGGATCGAGGACGTCCCGGCGATCTGGGAGGCCCTGGAGGCGGTGGGGCTGCACACCACGGAGGCGTGCGGCGACGTCCCGCGAGTGATCATCGGCTGTCCGCTGGCCGGGATCGCGGCCGACGAGGTGGTGGACGCGACGCCGCAGCTGCGCGAGATCCACGACCGCTACATCGGCTCCCCGGAGTTCTCCAACCTGCCGCGCAAGTTCAAGACGGCGCTGTCGGGCTGCACGTCGCACTGCACCGTCCACGAGATCAACGACATCGCGTTCACGGGCGTGGTGAACGAGGCCGGCGAGACCGGCTACCAGGTGTTCGTCGGCGGCGGGCTGTCCACCAACCCGATGTTCGCGCAGAGCCTCGGCGTGTTCGTCAAGCCCGAGCAGGCCAGCGAGGTGTGGCACGGCGTCACCTCGATCTTCCGCGACTACGGCTACCGGCGGCTGCGCAGCCGCGCCCGCCTGAAGTTCCTGGTGAAGGACTGGGGCGCCGCGAAGTTCCGCGAGGTGCTGGAGAAGGAGTACCTCGGGTACGCGCTGCCGGACGGCCCCGAGCCCGCCGCGCCGCTCGCCCGCCGCGACCACGTCGGGATCCACCCGCAGAAGGACGGCGCCTACTACGTCGGGTTCGCGCCCCGGGTCGGGCGGGTGGACGGCGAGCTGCTCGGCGTCATCGGCGACCTCGCCGAGCGCTACGGCTCCGGCCGGGTCCGCACGACCAACGAGCAGAAGATGGTCATCCTGGACGTCCCGGAGCAGCACACCGAGGCGCTCGCCGACGAGCTGGCGAAGCACGACCTGCAGGTGCGGCCGTCCACGTTCCGCCGCCAGACGATGGCGTGCACGGGCATCGAGTACTGCAAGCTCGCCATCGTCGACACCAAGCAGCGCGCCATGGACCTGATCGACGAGCTGGAGGAGCGGCTCCCCGACTTCGACCAGCCGCTGACGATCAACGTCAACGGCTGCCCGAACGCGTGCGCCCGCATCCAGGTCGCCGACATCGGGCTGAAGGGCCAGCTCGTCGTGGACGACGACGGCCGGCAGGTCGAGGGCTTCCAGATCCACCTCGGGGGGCGGCTCGGCGCGTCGTTCGGCAAGAAGGTCCGCGGGCTGAAGACCACCTCGGCCGGGCTCACCGACTACGTCGAGCGCGTCGTGCGCAGGTTCGACGAGCAGCGCACCGGCGCGGAGACGTTCGCCGAATGGGTGCACCGCGCCGACGAGGCGGACCTCAAGTGAGGGGGGCCGATCGCGCATGAGCGAGCGGATGGCGCCGTTCCACTGCCCCTACTGCGGCGAGGAGAGCCTCGAACCCCGGGACGAGACCCCCGGGGCCTGGTTCTGCCCCGACTGCCTGCGTTCCTTCAGCCTGAAGTTCCTCGGTGTCGGCACCCCCCGCACCGCGAGCAAGGAGGTCCCCCGGTGACCCTGCTGGAGACCGACAGACCCACCCTCGACCTTCAGGACATCGTCGAGTCGGCCGCCGCCGCGCTGGAGGGCGCTCCCACGCTGGAGGTCATCCGGTGGGCGGTCGCCACGTTCGGCGACCGCATCTGCCTCACGTCCTCCATGTCGGACGCGGCCCTGATCCACCTCGTGTCGAAGGTGAAGCCGGGCATCGACGTGCTGTTCGTCGACACCGGCTACCACTTCGCCGAGACGGTCGGGACGCGCGACGCCGTCGAGGCCGTCTACCCGGTGAACGTCATCAACGTCACCCCGTCCCGGACGGTGGAGGAGCAGGAGGCCGCGCTCGGCCCGCGCCTGTACGGCCGCAACCCCGACCTGTGCTGCCACCTGCGGAAGGTGGAGCCGCTCGGCCGCGCGCTGGAGGGCTACATGGCCTGGTTCAGCGGCATCCGCCGGGACGAGACCGCCAGCCGCCGCGACCGCAGGGTCGTGGAGTGGGACCGCAAGCGCGGCATGGTCAAGGTGAACCCGATCCTGGGCTGGACCCAGGAGGACATGGACAACTACATCGAGGACAACGGGGTGCTGGTCAACCCGCTGCACTACGACGGCTACCCCTCGATCGGCTGCGCGCCGTGCACCCGCCCGGTCGCGCCCGGCGAGGACCCGCGCAGCGGCCGCTGGGCCGGGATGGGCAAGACCGAGTGCGGCATCCACCTGTGAGCGTCCCCATGGTCGCGGTGGCGCACGGGAGCAGGGACCCCCGCGCCGCCGCGACCGTCGCCGCGCTGCTCGACGCCGTCCGGGCGCGCCGCCCGGACGCACCCGTGCACGCCTCGTTCCTGGACCACGCGCCGCCCGCCCCCGACCGGGTGCTGGACGGCCTGGCCGGGGACGGCGTGGACGAGGCGGTCGTGCTGCCTCTGCTGCTCACCGCGGCCTACCACAGCAAGACCGACATCCCGGGCGTGCTCAATCGGGTGCGCGGCCGGCACCCGCGGCTCGTCCTGCGCACGGCGGGCACGCTGGGCCCGCACCCG
The DNA here is from genome assembly GCF_040674655.1 of Actinomadura sp. NPDC049753. Lineage (NCBI taxonomy): Bacteria > Bacillati > Actinomycetota > Actinomycetes > Streptosporangiales > Thermomonosporaceae > Actinomadura > Actinomadura sp. NPDC049753. The sequence goes on from NZ_JBFARL010000145.1 coordinate 21,137, forward strand.
CTGCTGCTGGACGCCCTGGAGCGGCGACTGGCCGAAGCGGGCGTGGCGCCCGGCGACCCGGACACGGCGGTCGTGCTCGCCTCGGCGGGCTCCAGCTCCGCGTCCGGCGCTTGCCTGGAAAGACCGGGCAGGTGTCGCCGCACCCCATGGTGATGACCACGTCCGACGCCTGGACGGCGCCCGTGGTCAGCACCTTGGGGA
>NZ_JBFARL010000146.1:0-21297 GCF_040674655.1 Actinomadura sp. NPDC049753
CGACCGAGACCCCGGCGGCGCGCAGCTCGCCGATGAGCTCCCAGGTGGCGTGCCTGGCCTGCGGGTCGAGCCCGGTGGTGGGCTCGTCGAGGAAGCTTCGGCAAGACCCTCCTCGTCCTGCTGTCGCGCGACACCCTCGACGAGGACGCCTGGGAGGAGATCGAGGACACCCTGATCGCCGCCGACATGGGAACGGCGGTGGCCCGGCAGGTCACCGACGACCTGCGGACGCGCGTCCAGGTCCTCGGAACGCGCAGCCCGGAGGAGGTGCGGGCGATGCTCAAGGAGGAGCTGATCAAGCAGATCGGCCCGGACATCGACCGCTCGCTGCACACCGAGGCGCACGGCGACCGTCCCGCCGTCCTCATGGTCGTCGGCGTGAACGGCACCGGCAAGACCACCACGTGCGGCAAGCTCGGCCGCGTGCTCGTCGGCGACGGCAACACCGTGCTGCTGGGCGCCGCCGACACCTTCCGCGCCGCCGCCGCCGACCAGCTGGAGACGTGGGGCACGCGGGTGGGCGCGCAGGTCGTCCGCAAGGACGAGGGCGCCGACCCCGCCAGCGTCGCGTTCGACGCCGTCAAGCAGGGCATCGACACCAAGGTCAACGTGGTGATCGTCGACACGGCGGGCCGGCTGCACACCAAGACCGGGCTGATGGACGAGCTCGGCAAGGTCAAGCGGGTGGTGGAGAAGCAGGCCACGGTCGACGAGGTCCTGCTCGTCCTGGACGCGACGACCGGCCAGAACGGCATGCAGCAGGCCCGGGTCTTCGCCGAGGTGGTCAACATCACCGGCGTGGTGCTCACCAAGCTGGACGGCACCGCCAAGGGCGGCATCGTCGTCCAGGTGCAGCGCGAGCTCGGCGTCCCGGTGAAGCTGGTGGGCCTGGGCGAGGGGCCGGACGACCTCGCGCCCTTCGAGCCGGAGGCGTTCGTGGACGCGATCCTCGGCGACTGAACCGGCCGTCGAACCGGCCCGAATGCCGCGTAAATACGGCATGTGAGGATTTGGAAACAGCGGCGAAACACGCCGAAGTCGGGTTTCACATGGCGGAAACGTAGCGGCATACCGGGCGAAACGGCCGCGCCAGAGTCTCTGAGCAGTTCGAAGTTCCTGGCGAGGAGGGACGCGCTCAGAGATGAAGATCGATAGCGGTAGTACCGCCTGGATGCTGACGAGCACAGCGCTCGTCCTGCTGATGACACCGGGCCTGGCCTTCTTCTACGGAGGCATGAGCCGGGCCAAGAGCGTGCTCAACATGATGATGATGAGCTTCGTCAGCATCGCCGTGGTGGGCATGGCGTGGGTCGTCTACGGCTACTCCCTCACCTTCGGCGACGGCGGCGGGCTCAGCTCGTTCATCGGAGGCTTCGGCGACTGGGGGCTCGTCGGCCTGGAGAACGCGGCCACGGCCGACGACGGGACGGGCATCCCGCAGCTGGTCTTCGTGGCGTTCCAGGCGACGTTCGCCATCATCACCGTCGCGCTGATCAGCGGCGCGATCGCGGACCGTGCCAAGTTCGGGGCCTGGGTGGTGTTCACCCTGGTCTGGGCGACGCTGGTGTACTTCCCGATCGCCCACTGGGTGTGGTGGTCCGACGGCCAGGACGGCGGCAAGTCCGGCTGGCTGTTCCACCTCGGCGCGCTCGACTTCGCGGGCGGGACCGTGGTCCACATCAACGCCGGCGTCGCCGCGCTCGCCCTGGTGCTGGTGCTCGGCAAGCGCAAGGGCTGGCCGAAGGAGCCGATGCGGCCGCACAACCTGCCGTTCGTCCTGCTCGGTGCCGGCCTGCTGTGGTTCGGCTGGTTCGGGTTCAACGCCGGGTCCGCGCTGTCGGCCGGCTCCACCGCGGCCGTCGCGTTCATCAACACGCTCGTCGCCACCTGCGCGGCCGCGTTCGCCTGGATCGTCGTTGAGAAGCTGCGCGACGGCGCGTCCACCACCCTCGGCATCGCCTCGGGCGTGGTGGCCGGGCTGGTCGCGATCACCCCGGCCTGCGCGTTCGTCACCCCGCTCGGCGCGATCGTCCTCGGCCTGGTCGCCGGCGCGGTGTGCGCGTTCGCGGTCGGCCTGAAGTACAAGCTCGGCTACGACGACTCGCTCGACGTCGTCGGCGTCCACATGGTCGGCGGCATCGTCGGCGCCCTGCTGATCGGGTTCCTGGCGACCACCGCCGTCAACGACGCCGGCGCCGACGGGCTGTTCGCCGGCGGCGGGTTCGCGCTGCTCGGCAAGCAGGCCGTCGCCGTCCTGGCGACGCTCGCCTACTCCTTCGTCGTCACCTACGTGATCGCCAAGGTGATCGACCTGGTGATGGGCTTCCGGATCAGCGAGGACGACGAGGCCGCCGGCATCGACAGCACGGCGCACGCGGAGACCGCCTACGACTTCGGCGCGATCCGCGCGGGCATCGGTTCCGGGGCGACCGCGGCGGCGCCCGCCCCGGCCGTCCCGGCGAAGAAGGTGGAGGCGAAGGGATGAAGCTCATCACGGCGGTCATCAAGCCGTTCAAGCTGGACGAGGTGAAGAAGGCCCTGGAGGCCTTCGGGGTCAAGGGGATGACCGTCAGCGAGGCCAGCGGCTACGGGCGGCAGAAGGGCCACACCGAGGTCTACCGGGGCGCCGAGTACCAGGTCGACCTGGTGCCCAAGCTCCGCGTCGAGGTCCTGGTCGACGCCGAGGACGCCGACGACATCATCGACGTGATCGTCAAGGCGGCCCGCACGGACAAGATCGGTGACGGGAAGGTGTGGGCCGTGCCGGTCGACACCGTCGTCCGGGTCCGCACCGGCGAGACCGGACCGGAAGCGCTCTAGGGAGCACGGTGACCCTCGCCCACCCGCCGGCCGGAGACCGGGCCCCCGCGCCCGCTCCGGCCGGCGGCGCCGCTTCGGACCCGGCCCGCGCCGCCCTGGCCGCCGCCCGCGCCGCCCGCGCCGCCGACCTCGACCGCTGGCTGGCCTCCCTCCTGGCCCCCGCGCCGCCCGACCCCGGGACCGAACCCCCGCGGCGAGAACGCGGCTTGCAAGTTGCTGGGCCGCAGGATGGTGCCTCCGCAACGAGCGACACTCTGATGCCGGAGGGGGTGGCGCTCGTCGCGGTCGGGAGCCACGCCCGGCGCGAACTGACACCCGGCGGCGACCTCGACCTCGTCCTGCTGCATCGCGGTCTGGCCGGCGTCGCGGCGATCGCCGACCGCGTCTGGTACCCGGTCTGGGACTCCGGGCTTCGGCTCGACCACTCCGTCCGCACCGTCGCCGAGGCCCAGACCGTGGCGCGAGGCGACATGAAGGCCGCCCTCGGCCTGCTGTCGGCGCGCCGCATCGCCGGAGACCGCGCCCTCGTCGACGAACTGCGCGCCGCCGTCCTCGCCGACTGGCGCGCAGACGCGCCCACCCGGCTGGCCGAGCTCTCCGCGATGTGCCGCGAGCGCTGGGAGACCCACGGCGAACTGGCGTTCCTGCTCGAACCCGACCTGAAGGAGGCCCACGGCGGGTTGCGGGACGTCCACGTCATGCACGCCGTCGCCGCGTCCTGGGTGGCCTCCGCCCCGGACGCCCGGGTCCGCGCCGCCCACGACCTCCTCCTCGACATCCGGCATGCGCTCCACCAGGTCACCGGCCGCTCCACCGACCGGCTCGTCCTCCAGGAGCAGGAGGCCGTGGCCCGCACCCTCGGCCTCCCGGACGCCGACGTCCTGCAGCGCTCCATCGTCGAAGCCGCGCGCACCGTCACCTACGGGGCGTCCCACCTGTGGCGGCGCGTCGACAACTACACCAGGGCCAGGCACCGGCAGCCCCCCGGCGCCCCGCAGACCGCGGGCCGGCGCGGTGTGGAGCGCAGGCCCGTCGGGGACGGCGCCGTCGAGCACGAAGGGGAGGTCGTCCTCGCGCGGAACGCCGACCTGAACGACCCGGCCCTCGTCCTGCGCGTCGCCGCGGCCGCCGCCCAGACGGGCCTGCCGCTCGCCCCCGCCACGGTCGCCCGGCTCGCCGAGCACGCCGCCCTCCCGCCCGTCCCCTGGCCCGCCGAGGCCCGCGACGCGCTCGTCTCCCTGCTCGGCGCGGGTCCCCCCGCCATCGCCGTCTGGGAGGCCCTCGACCAGGCAGGGCTGATCGTCCGGCTGCTGCCCGACTGGGAGCGCGTCCGCAACCGCCCGCAGCGCAACCCCGTCCACCGCTTCACCGTCGACCGCCACCTCGTCGAGACCGCCGCCGGCGCCGCCGCCCTGACCCGCGAGGTGGCCCGTCCCGACCTGCTCCTGATCGGCGCCCTCCTGCACGACATCGGCAAGGGCGGGACAGGCGACCACTCCACCTCCGGCGCCGTCATCGCCCGCGACATCGGCGCCCGCCTCGGCCTCCCGGAGGACGACGTCCGCGTCCTCGAAACGCTCGTCCGCCACCACCTGCTGCTCCCCGAGACCGCGACCCGCCGCGACATCGACGACCCGGTGACCGTCCAGACCGTCGTCGCCGCCGTGTCCGGGGCGCCCGGCCGCGAGCGCGAGGTCGTCGACCTCCTCGCCGCCCTCGCCGCCGCCGACGGCGGCGCCACCGGCCCCGCCGCCTGGGGCGCCTGGAAGGCCGGCCTCGTCGCCGAACTCGCCCGCCGCGCCGCCGCCGCGCTCTCCGGCGGCACGCCCCCGCCCGCTCCCGCGCTCACCGCCGACCACCTCGCCCTGGCCCGCCACGACGGCGCCGCCGTCCGCGTCACGGGCTCCCGGATCACCATCGCCGCCCCCGACCGCCCGGGACTGCTCTGGCGCGCCGCCGGCGTCCTCGCCCTGCACCGCCTCGCCGTGAAGACCGCGCGCGTGATCTCCTCCCCGGCGGCCTCGCCGGCCCAGACGGCGGTGCTGGACTTCACGGCCGTTCCCGAGTACGGGACCCCGCCGGACCCGGCCGGCCTGGAGGCGGACCTGCGGAGGATGCTCGCCGGGCGCCTCGACGTGGCCGAGCGCCTCGAACGGCGGGCGCGGTCGGTCCGGATCCGGCCCGGCGGCACGGTGCCGCCCCCGCGCGTCATGATCGTGGACGACGCGTCGCGGACCGCCACCGTCGTCGAGGTCCGGGCGCACGACCGCCCCGGACTGCTGTGGCGCGTCGGGCAGGCGCTCGGATCCTGCGGCCTCCAGGTCCGCGCCGCCCAGGTGGACACCCTCGGCGCCGAGGCCGTGGACGTCTTCTACGTGGTGGACGATCACGGCCGCCCGCTCGACGACCCCGACGCGCTGGCCGCCGTCCGGACCCGGGTCCTGAGAACCCTCCACTGAACGGGTTTCCAGAGGGGGCGGGGCTCGCCCGGTGACCCGATACGCTGATAGGCGATCCCAGAAGCTTTCCAAGGACGGGCCAGACACGTGTTCGAGACGCTCTCCGACCGGTTGACGACGGTCTTCTCGTCGCTGCGCAGCAAGGGCCGGCTCTCCGAGGCCGACATCAACGCGACGGCCCGCGAGATCCGGATCGCGCTCCTCGAGGCCGACGTCGCGCTCCCCGTGGTCAAGGACTTCATCGCGCAGATCAAGGAGCGGGCGCAGGGCTCGGAGGTCTCGCAGGCGCTGAACCCGGCGCAGCAGGTCGTCAAGATCGTCAACGAGGAGCTCATCACCATCCTCGGCGGCGAGACCCGGCGGATCCGGCTGGCCAAGACCCCGCCGACCGTGATCATGCTCGCGGGCCTGCAGGGCGCCGGCAAGACCACCCTCGCCGGCAAGCTGGCCCGCTGGCTGAAGCAGGAGGGCCACACGCCGATGCTGGTGGCGGCCGACCTCCAGCGTCCCAACGCCGTCCAGCAGCTCCAGGTCGTCGGCGAGCGGGCCGGGGTCCCGGTGTTCGCGCCCGAGCCGGGCAGCGGCGTCGGCGACCCGGTCGACGTGGCGCGCCGCTCGATCGACCAGGCCCGGCACGCCCAGCACGACGTCGTCGTCATCGACACCGCCGGCCGCCTCGGCATCGACGCCGAGATGATGCAGCAGGCCGTCGACATCCGCGACGCCGTCCAGCCCGACGACATCCTGTTCGTCGTCGACGCCATGGTCGGCCAGGACGCGGTCAACACCGCCCAGGCCTTCATGGACGGCGTCGGCTTCGACGGCGTCGTCCTCACCAAGCTCGACGGCGACGCGCGCGGCGGCGCGGCCCTGTCCGTCCGGCACATCACCGGACGCCCCATCATGTTCGCCTCCACGGGCGAGAAGCTCGAGGACTTCAGCGTCTTCCACCCGGACCGCATGGCGGGCCGGATCCTCGACATGGGCGACATCCTCACCCTGATCGAGCAGGCCGAGCAGGCGTTCGACGCCGAGCAGGCCGAGAAGATGTCCAGCAAGTTCGCCTCGGGCGAGGACTTCACGCTCGAGGACTTCCTCGAGCAGATGATGATGATCCGCAAGCTCGGCCCGATCGGGAACCTGCTCGGGATGATGCCGGGCATGGGCCAGGTCCGCGACCAGATCAGCCAGATCGACGACCGGGACCTGGACCGCATCGCCGCGATCATCCGCTCGATGACCCCGCAGGAGCGCGCCCAGCCGAAGATCATCAACGGCTCGCGGCGGGCCCGCATCGCCAAGGGCTCCGGCGTCGGCGTCGGCGAGGTCAGCAGCCTGGTCACCCGGTTCTTCGACGCGCAGAAGATGATGCGCCAGATGGCCGGCGGCATGGGCCTGCCCGGAATGCCCGGCGGCCGCCGCAAGGCGGCCAAGGCGGCGAAGGCGGCCAAGAACAAGAAGGGCAAGCAGCGCAGCGGCGACCCCCGCAAGCGCGCCGCGGGCAAGGCCCCCCAGGAGCAGGCCCCCGCGGCCGAGGGCATGCCGAAGGGCCTCCCGCCCGGCCTCGGCGGCGGCCAGCTCCCGCCCGGCCTGGGCGGCGGTCAGCTCCCGCCCGGCTTCCAGATGCCCGACCTGAACAAGCTCCAGAGCCGCAAAAAGAAGTAGCCCGTCCTCGATGGCCCCGTCGCAGAGACCAAGCAAGACCTCTGCGGCGGGTCCGTCGAGGCTGGAGTCGAACCCGGCGCCCTCTTGACCACCCCAGGCCCAGCACGCAACGCCTGGCCAGAAGAGGGATACGCCCAGACGCACGTTCGGCTCTGCGCCAACCACGCCCGCTCCGCAATCCATGGACGGGTTCCGGGCGATACGCCGGACTGTGAGTCGTGGCGCGTGGGGTTTTCGCAGAGCGGCCAATCGCAGGTGAGACAAAAGATCTACGGATGGGCGCAGCCCGGCGCCTCTGGGGGCGCCTGCGGCGCCGCGCCTCCGAGCATCGCCGATCTGGCCTCGGCGGCCCGCGGACGCCGGACGCGCGCGGCGGTCGGACGTCCGTCTACGCGCGCGGCGGCGGGCTGGCCAGGGCGCTTGTCCTGGTGTGCGGCTCTCGCGCAGCGGCCTTGCCTGCCGGGAAGTGCGGTGGACGCGTCGATGCGCGGCGTCCGGAGTCGGCCACCTGGTGGGGTGCGCGGGGGCGTTGAGGAGGCGTGCGGCATGCGGGTGGCCGGGGTGTTGAGGCGGAGGGGCGACACCCGGGCCGCGCGATTGCGCTTTCGCGGCGAACGTCTGGCAGAATGACAGGCTGGAAACCCGGAATCGCGAGGCGCCCTCTCTCGTCCTGCGCGGCCGGAGTCCATCGGGCGGCCGTGAGCCGGTGTTCCCCACCTGGCGCGGGCCCGCCCATCCAGTGATGAAGTTGGAGTACACCACACCCGTGGCAGTCAAGATCAAGCTCAAGCGTCTGGGGAAGATCCGGAACCCGCAGTACCGGATCGTCGTCGCCGACGCCCGCACCAAGCGGGACGGGCGGGCCATCGAGGAGATCGGGCTCTACCAGCCCAAGCAGGAGCCCTCGCTCATCAAGATCGACTCTGAGCGTGCGCAGTACTGGCTGGGCGTCGGCGCGCAGCCGACCGAGCCCGTGCTCAACCTGCTGAAGATCACCGGCGACTGGCAGAAGTTCAAGGGCGAGCCGGGCGCCGAGGGCACCCTCAAGGTCGCCGAGCCGAAGGCCGACAAGAAGGCCGCGTTCGAGGCCGCCGTCAAGGAGTCGCTGGGCGACGACGAGGCCGCCGGCACCGCGACCCGCGGCAAGAAGAAGGCCGAGCCGAAGAAGACCGAGGCGAAGGCCACCGAGACCGACGAAGCCAAGAGCGAGGGCTGACGTGCTCGAAGAAGCGCTCGAGCACCTGGTCCGCGGGATCGTCGAGAACCCGGACGACGTCCGGGTTCGCGCCCGCAGGATCAGGGGCGGCCGGGTCCTGGAGGTGCGCGTGCACCCCGAGGACCTCGGGAAGGTCATCGGCCGAAGCGGTCGCACCGCCAAGGCCCTTCGCACGGTGATCAGCGCCCTCTCCGGAGGCCGCTACGTGCGTGTCGACCTGCTCGACGTCAACGAGGTCCGCTGAGTGGCGTCCCGATGAGCGAACCGCTCGTGGTGGGACGGATCGGACGGCCGCACGGGGTTCGCGGTGAGGTCGCCGTCGACGTCCGCACGGACGAGCCGGAGTCCCGGTTCGCCCCGGGCACGGCGATCGCCACCGACCCCGTCACCGCCGGTCCGCTCACCATCGAGCGGAAACGCTGGCATTCGGGACGCCTGCTCGTGCGCTTCGCCGGGATCGGCGACCGCGACGCCGCGGAGGAACTGCGCGGCACGTGGCTCGTCGTCGATCCCGGTGACATCACCACGTCCGCCGACCCGGACGACTTCCACGACCAGGAACTGCTCGGACTTGCCGTGGTCACCACGGACGGGGCCGAGGTCGGCCAGGTCGCGGACGTCCTGCACCACGGCCAGGACCTCCTGGTCGTACGCGGGGCCGGGGGCGAGAAGCTGGTCCCGTTCGTGGCCGCGCTCGTCCCCGAGGTGGACGTTCCCGGGGGGCGGCTCGTCATCGATCCGCCCCCCGGACTGCTCGACGAATCATGAGACTCGACATAGTCACGATCTTTCCCGAGTACTTCGCCCCCCTGGACATCTCTCTCCTGGGCAAGGCCCGGCGCGCCGGACTGCTGGACGTCCGCGTCCACGACCTGCGCGAATGGACCCACGACCGGCACCGCACCGTCGACGACACCCCCTACGGCGGCGGTCCCGGCATGGTCATGAAGCCCGACCCCTGGGGCGAGGCCCTCGACACCCTGGTGCCCCGCGTTTCGGGCCCTCCACCCGGGACGATCGCGTCCCCGACGGTCGGCGGCCCTTCCGCTCCACCCGTGCTCGGCGAGACGCCCCCGGCTGAGCCAGGAGACGCCTCCGGCGCGGGTTCACACGGCGGGGGAGACCCGTCCACAAGAGGACGACTCGCTACAAGCCGACCGGGCGCATCCGGATTGGCTTCACAAGACGCATTCGAGCCGCAGCCCGGCGCGTACAGGGCTGAAACCGCTGACGCGTTCGGCACGGACCCGTCGGCGAAGCCGGAGGCGGGCTCACCCGGCGCGTCCGGACTGGAATCGGCCGGGGGGCCGGAAGCCGAGACGCACGCCGCCGCCGGGGCGGTGCCGCGGCTGATCATTCCGACGCCGAGCGGGCGGCCGTTCACCCAGGCGGACGCGGTGCGGTACGCGGCGGAACCGTGGCTGATCTTCGCCTGCGGGCGCTACGAGGGCATCGACTCCCGCGTCGCCGAGGAGGCCCGCACCCGGATGCCGGTGGACGAGGTCAGTCTCGGCGACTTCGTCCTCGCCGGCGGGGAGGTCGCCGTCCTCGTCATGGTGGAGGCGATCGGCCGCCTCCTGCCCGGCGTCCTCGGCAACGCCGACTCCGTCGCCGACGACTCCTTCGCCCCGGGCGCGATGGAGTCGCTCCTCGAAGGCCCCGTCTACACCAAGCCCCCCGTCTGGCGAGAGCGGCCTGTTCCGGACATTCTTCTCTCGGGTCACCATGGCGCGATCGCCCGCTGGCGGCGCGACGAGGCGCTGCGCCGGACGGCCCGCCACCGCCCCGAACTGCTCTCCCGCCTCGCGCCGGAGGCTCTCGACAAGCACGACCGCGCCGTGCTGCGCGAGGCCGGTTTTCCGGTTGACGGCGAAGATATGGCAGACTAAGGCGTCCGTGCGTCCAGACCGCACGGCACCCCAAGACCACTTTCCGCGGCGCGACGCCCCCACGAAAGACCCACCGGGGCCTCTCGACGCCCGCGTTCGACCACGAGGAACCGCTGCGATGCACACCCTGATCCAGGAGATCGAGAAGGCCGCGATGCGCGCCGACGTCCCGGACTTCCGTCCGGGCGACACGCTTAAGGTGCACGTGCGCGTCACTGAGGGCAACCGGAGCCGAATCCAGGTCTTCCAGGGCGTGGTGATCCGGCGGCAGGGCGGCGGCGCCCGCGAGACCTTCACCGTCCGGAAGGTCAGCTACAGCGTCGGCGTCGAGCGGACGTTCCCGCTGAACAGCCCCTCGATCGACAAGATCGAGGTCGTCACCCGCGGCGACGTGCGCCGCGCCAAGCTCTACTACCTGCGCAACCTGCGCGGCAAGGCCGCGCGCATCAAGGAGAAGCGCGAGCACTGAGCCGATGGACCACGACGCCCCGGGAACCGGCGACGGTGCCCGGGGCGTTGCCCGTTCTGGACGGAGATGATCGGCTTGGCCGTCGGCGACACGCCCACGCGCGGCGTCCCATGGGCATCGCGCCGCTAGGCTTTCGCTCTGATGACTGACGAGGACGATCGGAGAGACGTGCGATCCGAAGCCGAGGGCGCGGTGCCCGAAGAGAAGGAGCCCGTGGACTCGGCCGATGAAACGGCCGACGACTCCGAAGAAGACGGCAAGCGAAAGAAGAAGCAGGGCTCCTTCTGGAAAGAGCTTCCCGTCCTCATCGTGGTCGCCGTCGTGCTGGCCCTCGTCATCAAGGCGTTCGCGGTGCAGGCGTTCTACATCCCGTCCGGCTCCATGGAGAACACCCTCCAGGTCGGCGACCGCGTCCTGGTCAACAAGATCGTCTACCACACCCGGGACATCGCCCGCGGTGACGTCATCGTCTTCAACGGCCTCGACTCCTGGGACCCCGAAGTCCAGGTCAACGAGCCCAGCAATCCCGTCTCCAAGGCCCTGCGCGCCGTCGGCACCGCCTTCGGCGTCGCGCCCAACGAGAAGGACTACATCAAGCGCGTCATCGGCATCCCCGGCGACCACGTCAAGTGCTGCGACGCGCAAGGCCGCGTCACCGTCAACGGGGTCCCCCTGGACGAGAAGTCCTACATCTTCACCGACCCGATCACCCACGAGCAGAACAAGCCGTCCAACGACCCCTTCGACGTCACCGTGAAGCCGGGTCAGCTCTGGGTGATGGGCGATCACCGTGAACTGTCGTACGACTCCCGCTCCCACCGCGGCGACCCGGGCGGCGGCACCATCCCGGTCGACCGCGTCATCGGCCGCGCCTTCGTCATCGTCTGGCCTCTGGACCGCCTGGGCACTCTGCCGATCCCGGCCACCTTCAAACAACCCGCCCTGGAAAAGGCCGGCGCAGCCGCCCTCCCCGCCGCCCCCTACGCCCTGGGCATCCTCTGCTCCCTACCTCTCGCGTACTTCAGACGCCGCCACTACGCCAAACCCTGACGAATTCCAGCAAAACCGCTGCAGGAGGAGACCGACCTGCCGGTAGACCGCTCGCCGAGCGGGGTTCGGAGCGACGGCGTCGCGGCGGTCCCATCAGCCCGTGACCGCCCCAGCCTCTGAAACCACACACCGCCCAGCCACGCGCCACAACATCAAGGCGGTCCCCAACGGAGGCTGAGCCGATCGGGCTCGTCACCCACGAAAACGCGGCGACCCTGTGCGTCGCTGGTCAGGAAGTCGCGAAAGCCGACGCGGGCCTCTGAAACCGCACCCCGCGCGACCGGCCGCGGTGGGTTCGCCTCGGCGCGACACGGAGACAATCCCCCACGGCGGCCCGCACCGGGGAATGTAGGTGCCGAAGATGCGGCAGCTCCGAACTCCAAAGCGGCACTCCGTGCATCGGGCCCTGGCAGAGCAGCTCAGGCCGACGTCGAGGCGGTCCCCGACGGAGGCCTTTGAGTCGATCGGGCTCGTCGGCCACGAAACGCGGCCACTCTGGCCTCTGGAACCGCACACCGCGCGACTGGCCACGGTGGGTTAGCTCGGTGCGACGCGGAGACGGTCCCCACGGGGCCCGCACCGGGGAATGTTGGTGCCGAACATGCGGCGATCTCCGGCTCTGGAGCCGCAAACCGTGCGGCGGGCCCTGGCGGGGCAGTTCAGGCCGACGTCGAGGCGATTACCGACGGAGGGGGCGGGACGAAGGGGTGGGTTCTCTGTCCATCCCGCAGGAGTTCTACGGCTGGCGGTGAGCGTGCTGGAGTTCCCTCGTCGCGATGTCGAGCGGTCACCGGGTGGGAATGGTGCGGTACTGGGGCGGAGAGGACGTGGGGTTGCCTTCTGGCTTGGGTGGTTTTCGGTGTGGTGCGGCATACGGCAGTAAGCGTGGCGTTCGGGGAGCGGTCGGGGCACGGTGGGACGTACGCTGCGGAGCATGAACGGTCGTCCACTCCGCTTCACGCCGCGCCGGGACGCAGGACTGTTCGCGTACGAGCGGGCTCTCGCCCATGCGGGCTTCAGCCCTGTCGCCGGCGTCGACGAGGCGGGGCGGGGGGCCTGCGCGGGGCCGATGGTCGTCGGCGCGGTGATCCTTCAGGGCGGGCGAGGAAAGATCGACGGCCTCACGGATTCCAAGCTGCTCACACCGGCGCGCCGCGAGCGGCTGTACACCGAGATCACTGAGCGAGCCCACGCGTGGAGCGCCATCGTCATCCCGTGCCATGACATCGACCGGTTGGGCCTGCACCGATGCAACATCACCGGGATGCGGCGGGCGCTGGCCGCCCTCGACAAGCGTCCCGCGTACGTGATCAGTGACGGGTTCGCGGTGCCGGGGCTGGACGTGCCCGGCCTCCCCATGATCAAAGGCGACCAGGTCGCGGCCTGCGTCGCGGCGGCCTCCATCATCGCGAAGGTCACCAGGGACCGGATCATGGTGGAGCTCCATGAGCGGTATCCCGAGTACGGCTTCGATGTTCACAAGGGCTATGTGACCCGTGCGCACGGCAGGGCGCTGGAAGTGCACGGTCCATGTCCTGAGCATCGTTTCTCCTACGTCAATGTCGGGCGTGCCTTGCGCAACAATGGAGATGTGGTCCTGGAGGAGGAGACCGAGGGGGAGCTCCCCGACGAGGGCCGCACGGAAGGGGCACGAGCGTGAGCGCGGAGGATCTCGAGAAGTACGAGACCGAGATGGAGTTGCAGCTCTATCGCGAGTACCGCGACGTCCTCGGGCTGTTCAGCTACGTCGTCGAGACCGAGCGCCGGTTCTACCTCACGAACTCGGTCGACCTCCAGGTGCGCAGCGTCGACAACGGCGAGGTCTTCTTCGAGGTCACCATGCAGGACGCGTGGGTCTGGGACATGTACCGTCCGGCCCGCTTCGTCAAGAACGTTCGAGTCGTGACGTTCAAGGACGTCAACGTCGAGGAGTTGGCGAAGAGCGAGTTCGAACTCCCCGCCGAGCAGTAGTCCGTCCACACCCACGACGGCTTCCTCCGCTGAGTTGGTGATCGCTGGAGCAAGAGGGCGCCCTCGTCCCAGCCAGGCCGATCCTTCATCGTGCGAGCGCCCCTCGGGTGAGTCGCCGGCAGTGGGAACGGCTCATCTTCGGGGTCTTGGCCGACGGAAGGCCGTTGCCTGGCCGCCCTCGGCGCCACACGCTGCGCAAGCACCGCTTCCGCTTAGCGAGGCCACCCCAGATGCGGTCAGCAGCACCGCCGAGGCCGTTCCGGATGCGGTTGCCGCACCGTCGAGGCCGTTCCGGATGCGGTCGCCGGCACCGTCGAGGCCGCGCCGGCCGCCTCGTCGAGGCACTGCGCCTGCAGGCCCGCCTGTTGCCCGCCGGCCACACTGGTCACCACCGTGAGCGCGCCGGCGGGGAACCGCACCGTCACGTTGAGGGAAGCTGGACGTCATCGGGCGGCTCCGCTTGCCCAGCCACTGCCTGGTCGTGCACGTCATCGTGAAGTTCTGCGGCGCAAGGATTCTGTGCCCGGGCCGAGAATCGGCTGCCGACTCGGCGTCCTGCTGCACGCTCGGCATCACCCGGGGACGATGCCGCCCGACAAGGCCTGCTGTTCGAGCGATCCCTCTCGCCCCAGGCGGGACGGCCCCCCCGACATCGACCTGGGCTTCGGGCTTCGACTGGACATCGGGCTTCGACCTGGGCTTGCCCGTGCACACCGACACCACCCGCGCGCCGCGCCCCCGGCGGCCGCCGAGGCCCGGCTCCTGCCCGGGACGGCTCTCGTCCAGCAGGTGCGACGCCGGCACCACCACCGTGTCCGCGGCCTCCAGTCCGTGTCGCACCGCCACCGCGAACTAGGCGTCCGCCGGCGCTTGTCCGGGGCTCCACCCCGCACGACACCACCTCGTACAGCGGCGCGCCCTGTGCCGACCGCGCCTGCCCGATCGGGGCATCGGCCTGGCTTCGGGGATCCGCCTGGGTTTGGGGCATCGGCCTGGGCTTCGGGTATCGGCCTGGGCTTTTGGGTGTCGGCTTGGGCTTTGGGTGTCGGTGTGGCGAGCGTGGCTTGTGCTGGGCCCTCTTCAGGTTCGCGGCTTGGGTTCACTGAGCTGCTGCTGGCGTGCCTGGCACGAGGCACGTGGCCTGCGCGTCAACCCGCCGGCTGGGTCGCGGCACGCAGGCCCTTCGACCGGATCGCCGCGCTGGTGCTGCGTGCCTTTCGCTGAAGCACGGCGCGGGAGGCGCCTCAGGAGGTTTGGTCTTCGGTGGAGGGTGAAGGCTCCGCGGTCGGACGTCCTCCTCATCGAGGCTCCAGGGGGTGGTCGTTTCCGATGCGGGGGAGGTCGGGAGGGTCGGCCGCCTGTGTGGGCGGCGGAGTGTTCGACCTGCCGGACTTCGTCAGGCGCCAGCCGGCGGGCGTGCGCTCGATGAATCCGCCTGCGGCGAGCAGGCCGAGTTTGGCGTTGACGGTGTTCAGGTCCACGCCCGCCCTGACGGCGAGCTGGGCGGGTCCGGCCGCGCCGCGGGCCGGAAACGCCTCCAGGACGGAGCGGGTGACCGGTTCCAGACGGTCGCGGGGCAGGATGGGGGTGGCCGGCGGTGGGGCCAGGTCGGTGCCGATGCGGCCGACGGCCTCGACGATCTCCTCGGGGCGGGTCACGAGGGTGGCGCCCTCCTCGCGCAGAAGACGGTGGCAGCCGATGGAGGAGCGAGAGGTGATCGGGCCTGGCACCGCCATGACCACACGGCCGAGTTTGGCCGCCCAGCTGGCCGTGTTGAGTGCGCCGCTGCGTGCTTCCGCCTCGACGACGACCGTGCCCCGGGAAAGGGCCGCGATCACACGGTTGCGGACGAGGAAGCGGAGGCGGTGCGGGTGGGTGCCCGGCGGTGACTCGCTCACGAGGAGCGAGCGCCGCGCCATCTCGGCGAAGAGCCCCTCGTTGGACGCCGGGTAGGGGACGTCCACGCCGTTCGCCAGGACCGCGACGGTCGGGCCGTCGGCGGCCAGGGAGCCGCGGTGGGCCGCCGCGTCGATGCCGAGGGCGCCGCCGGAGATCACCGACCAGCCCTGGTCGGCGAGTTCGGAGGCGAAGTCGGCGGCGGCGCGCAGCCCGTAGGGGGACGCGGCGCGGGAACCGACGATGGCGACCGAACGCAGGCAGCTGTACCGCAGGTCGCCGGGGCCGCGCAGCCACAGGGCGTACGGGCGGCCGGCGCCGAGATCGTCGAGGGTCGTCGGCCATTCGGGATCTCCCGGGCAGATGAGGCGGCCGCGGAACCGTGCGCAGACGGCCATGTCCTGGTCGGGCTCCGCTGCGATGAGCCGGATCCGCCAGTTGTCCAGACGCCGGGCCTCCTGAGGGGTGGCTGACATGCCCTGCGGGAGCCGGGTGGTCCGGATGGCCTCCAGCGCGCCCTCGGGGCCGCAGTGGTCGATCATCCGGTTGAGGAAGTCGTCGCCGGGTTCCGCGACCGCGGTCAGGGTGGCGCGGGCGGTTCGCTCGTCGCTCATTGGCGCCCCGCGGACCAGAGGGTGAGCGCGCCGCCGACGTCGTCCGGCCCGGGTTCGTCGTGGCCCGCCAGGTCAGCGATGGTCCAGGCCACCCGCAGTATCCGGTCGAGGCCGCGTGCGCTGAGCGTGCCGCGTTGGAGGGCTTCGTCAGCGCCGTGCATCGCCTCCTGAGGCGGCGTGAAGCGGCGGCGCAGTTCCGGACCGGGAACTTCGGAGTTGGACCGCCATGGGGTGCCGGCCAGGCGTCTCATCGTTCGTTCGCGGGCCAGCATGACCCGTTCGGCCACCACCTTGCTCGACTCGGCGAACTCCAGGTCGTAGCGGAGCTCGGCGCGGCTGGCCGGGGTGAGCTCCAGTTTGAGGTCGATGCGGTCGAGCAGCGGGCCGGACACCCGGCTGGCGTACTTGCGGCGGACCCCCGGGGCGCAGGAGCAGTCGATCTGTTTCGCCGCGGCGCACGGGCACGGGTTCGCTGCGAGGACGAGGGTGAACCGGGCGGGGAAGTGTGCGATGCCCTCGATGCGGCTGATTCGCACCTCGCCTTCTTCGAGCGGTTGCCGCAGGGCGTCGAGTGTTCCGGCGATGAACTCCGGCGCCTCGTCCAGAAAAAGGATCCCCCGGTGGGCCAGAGAGACCGCGCCTGGTTGGAGCACGCGGCCCGAGCCTCCGCCGACCATCGAGGCACGGGAGGCCGTGTGGTGCGGCGCGTAGAACGGAGGTTGCGTGATCAGGGGCTGGCCTGGCCGGAGGGTCCCGGCGACGGAGTGGATCGCGGTGACCTCAAGGGCGACTTCCGGTTCGAGGGGAGGCATCAGCGTCGGGAGCCGCTCCGCGAGCATCGTCTTCCCGCAGCCCGGGGGACCGGCGAAGAACAGGTGGTGCCCTCCCGCGGCGCTGATCTCCAGTGCGCGGCGTGCCTCGGCCTGGCCCCGGACGTCGGCAAGATCCAGATCGGGCGGGATGTCCTGTAGCCGTAGGCCGAAGCCTTTATAGGGCGCGGGAGAGTCTTCCTCGTCCTCCTCGAAGGGCGGTGGCTCGTCGCGCAGTAAGCACAGCAGCCCCCGGAGCGTGCTCGCGGGCACCACCTTCGTGTCAGGGACGAGTTCGGCCTCCTCGGCGTTGGCGCGCGGAACGACGACCGTGCGGTACCCGCTGTTCGCGGCGGCCAGCACCGCGGGCAGCACGCCTTGGGCGGGACGTACGCGCCCGTCCAAGCCCAGCTCGCCGATCAGCACCATCTCCGCGCAGCTGCGCGGAGGGACCACCTCTGCGGCCCCGAGCAGGGCAACTGCTATGGCCAAATCAAAGGTCGCTCCCTTCTTCGGCATGCTCGCCGGGAACAGCGAGACCGTGACATGGCGGTTGGGCCAGTCCTCACCGGAGTTGAAGATCGCCGCCCTGACGCGGTCGCGGGCCTCGCTGAGGGCCGTGTCAGGGAGGCCGACGAGGTGCAGCCCCGGGACGCCGCTGGTGATGGCCGCCTCGACGTCCACGACGAACCCGTCCACGCCGACGAGGGAGACCGAGCGCGTTCTGGCCAGCGTCATCTAGCACACCTCCTTCAGGTGATCGATCGCGAAGTCGTCGCCGTCGCCGATCAGGCCGAGCGCGTCCACCCGCATGGGCGCACCGCTGACGCCGTGCGCGGCGGCCCACCGCCAGGCCAGCCGCCGTAACCGGGCGGCCTTGTCGACGGTGATCGCGTCGAAGGGATCACCGAAGCGGGCGGACCGGCGGGTCTTCACCTCGCACACGACGTGCCGCCGCCCGTCATGGGCGATGATGTCCAGTTCCCCTTCGGGGCACCGCCAGTTGCGGTCGAGGATCGTCCAGCCAAGGCCGGTCAGGTACCGGACGGCGGCGTCCTCACCGCGGCGGCCGAGGTTGATGTGGGCAGTCATGGGCCTCACCTCCGGACTTCGACAGTGCCGGAGACTCGCGGACCGTAGTCGGAGAACGACGTTCTGTGGATAACGCGGGGGAGCTTCCGGGTGATTCGCTCGAAACCGGGGTTCGGTGCTTGCTTCGGACGGGGCCTTGCCGCAGCGTGACGCTGTGACCAACGCGCTGGAGGACGCCGTCGCCGAGTTCGGCCGTCACCTGCGCGCCGAGCGGGACGTCTCGCCCCATACCTTGCGGGCTTATCTTGGGGATCTCGCCGACTTCTGCGCCTATGCCGCCCTCGCCGGCCTGACGGAGCCGACCGAACTGGATGTCTCGGTGCTACGGGCATGGCTCGCCCGTCAGCATGCGCTTGGCCGCTCGCGGGCGACCCTGGCTCGTCGGACGGCAGCAGTCCGCGCGTTCACCCGCCATCTGCGCCGGCGGCGGCTCCTTGAGAACGACCCTGGTCTGCTGCTGGGCACGCCTAAACGACGGCGTGATCTCCCTACCGTCCTCACCCAGGACGATGCGGCGCATCTCCTGGACACAGTGGACGCCGAAGGGCCCGTGGGACTTCGCGACTTGGCCGTCCTAGAGGTCCTCTACGGCACGGGTGTCCGTGTGAGCGAACTTTGCGGGCTCGATATCGATGACCTGGACACCGACCGGGGGACCGTTCGAGTGCTGGGTAAAGGCGGGCGTGAGCGCACGGTTCCTCTAGGAGAGCCCGCCGTCCGCGCCGTCCAGGATTGGCTGCGTGCCGGACGCCCAGAACTCGCGACCCGGAACAGCGGCCCCGCTCTCTTCCTCGGGGCACGCGGAGGCCGCTTGCACCCGACGAGCGCTCGGCGGATCGTCCACACGCGGATCTCGGAGGTAGGACAGATTCCCGACCTCGGTCCGCACGGTCTACGCCATTCGGCCGCCACCCACCTTCTCGAAGGCGGCGCCGATCTGCGCAGCGTCCAAGAGATCCTCGGTCACGCGTCCCTGCAGACGACCCAGATCTACACGCATGTATCAGCCGAACGCCTGAAGCAAGTCCACCGCCAAGCCCACCCCCGCGGCGCCCGCTCCGACTAGCCACGAGAAGGGGCGAACGGAGCCTCGTTTACGCCGACGCAGGACTAGGGCGTGTTTCAGATGCGGAGCACCCGGGTGGTCTACAGCTGAATGATCTTGGGATGAGTGTGGTGATCTGACCGCGGCGCACGGTGGGTCGTGCTGCAGGGGACCTGGCCGCCCGGCTCGGGTGGAGCCGGGCGGCGGAACGGGGCCGGTCAGGGAGCGCGGCGTAGGTGGCGTTCCTGGGAGAGGTTGATGACGCCCGGCGGCTGACGGCGGCGGCGGTGCCATCGGAAGCGGAGGCGGGTTCGACGCCAGACGAAGGCCAGGGCGAGGGACAGGAGCATGCCCGACACTGCTCCGCCCGTGGCCGTGGCGGCGTCGCGCAGGGCCATTCTGGGCTGCGGAGAGGGCGAAGCAAGGGGACGAGGCGCCGCCGACGGTGTGGGCGGCCGCCACAGAGGCAGGAGACGCACCTGGCGCTGGACGAGGTTGAGCGGATTCAGGTACAGGGCGCCACGGCGCAGGCCCCAGTGCAGGCACGTCACGGGGCAGTGGAGCTTCCCCAGCTCCAGGACGCCGATCCGGGTGCCGGACGCGACGCGCCGACCAGTGCGGACGCTGGGCCGGACGGGCAGGTACGTGGTCCGCAGGAGGCCGTGGTCGATCGTCACGACGCCGCGTCCCGCCAGATCGTCGGCGTACGCGACGCGACCGGGCCCGGCGGCGTAGACGGCCTGCCCCGGACGCGCCGCGAGGTCGACGCCGCGGTGGCCCGCGCCCCAAGGGACGGCCGGGGGCGAGAAGCCGCGCACCACCCGCGGCGCCGGCGGGCCTAAAGGCCACCGCCAGGCGTCCAGGCCGGGCGACCCGATGGCGATCATGCAGGTGAGGAGCAGCGAGAACACGGTCATGGACCGAACCCTGCCCGCCGCCGGCACGGCTCGTCGACGGGGTTCGCCAACTGTGGATAACCGCGGGAATCGATGAGGCCCGGCCACCTTCGCGCCCTGATAATCTGTAGGGGTGTCCGAGAGGGCACCGGTCAGGGCCAGGCCGTCGTCGTTCCGCTCCAGGGCGGGCGGTGAGAAGCCGCTCCCAGAGCGGACCGGACCCAGACCCGGCAACGGGTCACAGCCGCCTGGAGGTATCCCGGCGGCTGATTTCACGCGTCCGCATGCCACCGCGAACCTGGTGGGGCGCAGTCCCTCGGTCCGTCGCCTCGGCGACGGTGGGACAGCACCCGGGCGCAGGCAGATAACCAAATGCGGCCCGACAGGGTCAGAGAAGGAGAACACGGGCAATGGCACCCGTCGTCACCATGCGGCAGCTCCTCGAGAGCGGCGTCCACTTCGGCCACCAGACCCGCCGGTGGAACCCGAAGATGAAGCGCTTCATCCTCACCGAGCGCAACGGCATCTACATCATCGACCTGCAGCAGTCGCTGTCCTACATCGACCGCGCGTTCGAGTTCGTCAAGGCCACGGTCGCCCACGGCGGGACGATCCTGTTCGTCGGCACCAAGAAGCAGGCCCAGGAGTCCATCGCCGAGCAGGCGACCCGGGTCGGCATGCCCTACGTCAACCAGCGCTGGCTGGGCGGCATGCTCACGAACTTCTCCACCGTCCACAAGCGGCTCACCCGGCTCAAGGAGCTGGAGGAGATCAACTACGACGACGTGGCCGGTTCCGGCATGACCAAGAAGGAGCTCCTCGGCCTGCGCCGCGAGAAGGACAAGCTGGAGCGCACCCTCGGCGGTATCCGCGACATGGCGAAGGTTCCGAGCGCCATCTGGATCGTGGACACCAAGAAGGAGCACATCGCGGTCAACGAGGCCAAGAAGCTGGGCATCCCGGTCGTGGCCATCCTCGACACCAACTGCGACCCCGACGAGGTCGACTACCCGGTCCCGGGCAACGACGACGCCATCCGCAGCGTCAGCCTGCTGACCCGCGTCGTGGCCGACTCCGTCGCGGACGGCCTCATCGCCCGTGCGGGCGCCGCTTCCGGCGGCGACGAGAAGCCCGCGGAGGGTGCGGCGGCCGCCGGCAGCGAGCCCCTGGCCGAGTGGGAGCGCAACCTGCTGAAGCCCGGCGAGGCCGACGGCGCCGCGGAGGCCCCGGCCGAGACCGAGACCGAGGCCGCTGCCGAGGCGCCGGCCGAGGCTCCGGCGGAAGCTCCGGCGGAGGCCGCCGCGGCCACCGAGGCCGCTCCGGCCGAGGAGGCCCCGAAGGCCGCCGAGGCCGAGCAGGCTTGATCCCGCGGTCCCGGGGGGGTGCGACCCGGCGGCCCCCGGCGC